>JAHELQ010000627.1 GCA_024644125.1 Candidatus Aminicenantota bacterium
TATTTTCATCATCAGTGCCAAAATCATCAGTGCCGAACCTGTGGATCGTTGGGAATTGTTCCCGGAATCCAATCTCGACGACCGCTTCGTCACGTTCATCGAGTTCGATACCCACTGACCTCCCTCCCCTCTCTCGGCAGACGGATCTGGGGACAGGGAAAAACGGCGATATCGATTCGTCAGCATTGAAATTTTCAGCCCGGCAGTATATACTTAACGGGATATTCTGACAATAGGTGAATCGATGAAAAATCAGCTTTATTTTTTGAAAATTAAATTAGTGGATATCAAGCCGGAAATATGGCGCCGTTTTATGATACCCGCCAATATCAGTCTGCACCGGCTTCACGAGGTCATCCAGATTGTGATGGGCTGGGGGAATTGCCATCTCTATGAGTTCATTATCGATCATGAACAGTATACCAGTGATCCGGAGGATCTAGAGGATGGTCTGGATAGCCGTAGTTATCGGCTAGGTAGCCTGCTCAAACGAAACAGGCAGAGCTTTGAATACGTGTACGATTTTGGAGATTGTTGGAGACATAAGCTGACTCTCGAAGGTACCCAATATTTCGATCCCGGAACGACGTATAAATTTGATTGCCTTTATGGAGAGAGAGCCTGCCCTCCGGATGATGTAGGCGGTGTTCCGGGATATTACGATTTTTGCGAAGCCATGAAAGATCCGCGGCACGAGGACCACCAAAGACTCAAGGCGTGGTACGGCGACGACTTTGACAGCGAAAAATTCGATATGGGCGCGGTGTGTTCGCTAATGGAGCGTTTTAATAGAAAATCTCGAAAATGACTTTTTCTCAGGGTCAGGTGAGGGTACCCGGTCATTTTCAGAGAGGGATTTGCGGCGGGATCTTGTGTGAAGCGTAGGGCATCCTCTCGGATGCCCGTGTATTGAAGTTGGTGATTTATTGTTTGGGTTAGTGGACCCGTTCGCCGGGGATGGCGCCTTCGGCGGGTGAGAGGAGGAAGACCTCTTTTCCTCCGGGGCCGGCGGCTAAGAGCATGCCCTCCGAGGTTCCGAATTTCATTTTGCGGGGTTTGAGGTTGGCGACGACGATGATGTTTTTACCTACCAGGTCTTCGGGGTTGTAGGCCTTTTTGATGCCGGCGATGATGTGGCGGGTTTCGACGCCGATATCCACTTTGAGGCGTATCAGTTTATCGGCCTCTTCGATGGCTTCCGCTTCCACAATTTTCGCCACCCGGAGATCCACCTTCAGAAAATCTTCGAAATCGATGGTTGGGGCGATGGGTTCGTATGTATTTTCTACCGCTTCTTCGACTATTGTCTCTTCGGGTTTGTTATCCATGTTTACAGTCTCCTTACTGTCTGCGACGATGTTGTCGATGGGTTGTTTTTCCAGGCGTTTGGCCAGATGCTGGAATTCGGCCATTTTTTTGTTCTCCACGATCTGCTGCGCCGATTGCCAGGTGAAGGGTTCCTCGACGAACAGGGCTTCGACCTTTTCTGCGTACGAAGGCAGAATAGGTTTTAGGTAGACGGTGATCATGCGGAACATGTTGATGACTGTGGTGAGGGTTTCCCGTGTTTTTTCCGCGTCGGTCTTGATGGTCTTCCAGGGTTCGGCAGCGTCGAAAAACCGGTTGGCGACGTCCGCCAGGTTGCGGATTTCGATAGTGGCTCTGGAAAATTCACGGTTTTCGTAGTGTTTGGCAATTGTTTCGGATTTTTCCTTCGCCTCCTTGATGAGTTCCATGCCTTCGACAGGAACTGTACCGAGGGTGCTGTCGATCTTGTTGAGCATTTGTACGGCGCGGGAGGCCAGGTTGGTGATTTTGCCGATCAATTCGCCGTTGACCCGGAGGATGAAATCGTCGAAGCTGAGGTCGATGTCGTCCAACGACGGTCCCATCTTGCAGGCGTAGTAGTAGCGCAAATACAGCGGCGGCAGATGGTTGAGATAGGTGCGGGCGTTGATGAAGGTGCCTTTGGATTTGCTCATCTTTTCGCCGTTGACGGTCAAGAATCCGTGGACGAATACCTGGTCGGGGGTTTTGTAGCCGGCGTTATGGAGCATGGCGGGCCAGAACAGGGTATGGAAGTAGACGATGTCTTTGCCGATGAAGTGGTACAGCTCGGTCTCGTTTCCTTTCCAGAATTCATCGAAATCGCGGCCGCTTGAGGCGCACCATTTTTTGGTGGCTGACATGTAGCCGACAGGGGCGTCCACCCACACATAAAAATATTTGCCGGGTTTGCCGGGAATTTCGAAGCCGAAGTAGGGGGCGTCGCGGGAGATGTCCCAATCCTTGAGATCATCGTTGAGCCATTCGTCCAGCTTGTTGGCCACCTCTTTGGGTGTGTGCTGGCGGACCCATTGTTGGAGGAAGTCCTTGAAATGGTTCAACTTGAAGAACAGGTGCTCGCTCTCTTTTTCCACCGGCGGTGTGCCGCAGATCACGCAGGCGGCGTCGGTCATCTCGAAGGAGGAATAAGTGGCTCCGCAGGCGTCGCAGGAATCGCCGTATTGGTTGGGGGACTGGCAATTGGGGCAGGTGCCTTTGACAAAACGGTCGGGCAGGAACATTTTATCGTGCTCGCAATAGTATTGAACGATTTTGCGGGTCTCGATATGACCGTTTTTTTCCATGTGGCTGTAGATCTCCGCGGAGAGTTCCTTGTTCTCCGGGCTGTTGGTGGAGTAGAAATTGTCGAATTCCACTTCGAAATCGGCGAAATCTTTCACATGTTTCTCGTGATTGCGGGCGATCAGTTCTTCCGGGGTGATTCCCTGGTTGCGGGCGCTGATCATGATGGGAGTGCCGTGGGTATCGTCGGCGCACATATAAAAACATTCATGGCCCCGCATTTTCTGGAAGCGGACCCAATAATCGGTTTGCAAATACTCCACCAGATGCCCGAGGTGGATGTCCCCATTGGCATAGGGTAACGCGGCGGTCACCAGAATTTTTCTCTTTTCACTCATTATTATATCCTTTACTGTATAGTTCAGCCATTCGCGATTTGTTCCCGAATGGTTCACACAGAGTGTTGTATTCAATTATATTAACAAAATTTTTCAAGAAATCAAATTTTTTATGGTTTTTGGCTATTTT
>JAHELQ010000125.1 GCA_024644125.1 Candidatus Aminicenantota bacterium
GATCCGAATTGGAAAAGTCCCAAAACCAATTTATGAGGCTTTATGCCTCCATCTCTACTCTGGTAGAGAAACTTCGGCGCTTCCACATACTCCTGGACCACCCATTTTTTTTCAAGGAATGCGACATCGACGGCCCGTTCCCAGGCGGTCCGCTCCAGCGCCTTTCCAACTGAAATACCAAAGCCCGCCACTCCATCCGATGGTTTCAATACAAATAGATCTTTGTGGGCAGTTACAAATTTCTGTAAATCTATGGATTCATCTTTGTATAGCGTTTTGCACGCTTTTGTTTTCCTGGTCCATGGGATGTAGTCGTGAATCGCGTCTATCTCCTCTTCGTTAAAATAGTGGGAGTACTGATGATCCGATAATAAGGCTAAATTCAGTTTGTTGGAAAAAATCCAGGTCAGCGGCCCGTTGAACACCACCGCATTCCCCTGGACATATGCCTGATAAATCTCTTTAGGAATCAATCCATGATTCAATTCCACTACGATCGCGATGCGCTGCTCGCCATAGTATAAGCAATCATGTCCTGTTTGCAATTTATCATCGGCGCACATGATCAGCATTCCATCGAGGGACGCATCCTTTTTTTTTAGAACGGCTTGATACAACCGGTTAATGGCTTGATTTTGGAGATTCTTATCCTTCCCCAGATCTTCCGCCCTCATCACCACGGCGCAGTTGAGAGGATTGCACTGTTCTCCCAATGCCGCGATGGAATGTTGCACAATATGAGTGATCATCATCGTCAAATTTTCGTATGCCTGCAACCTGACGCCCTCTTCATTCAAGAAACTCACAAAATCCGGGTTTTTCAAATACACATATCTCCAGTACTGTTGTTCCCAACCTCCCAGCTTGGCACCCAAATTCATCTCCAGGCATTTTAATCCGTTTCCGGTAATAATAAAATCTCCACGCCCCAACATGGCGGCAACATGCTCATCCCGGAATCCTTGAAGCAAGTATTCGGAAGTTTGCTTAGATATTTCATAAAAATCGGCGATCTTTTCAGGATGCAAGGCAAAAATCCTTCCAGGTAGACTTTTAATCAGATTTGTAACCTGGATGGAGGCTTGCCGCGTCAATGCGGAAAAACGGCGATTGATAAATGTAGGTAACAATTGGAATCGCACCGGGCCATATTCGATACTCCCCAGATCGAAATCAGATCGCTTAAAACGTTCCGGCTCTTGCAAAATACGTTCGAGCAATGTCCGGTTGCACCGGGCCAACGTTTCGTTATTTTTTATAATATCTTGATATTCTTGATTCATTGTTTTTGTTCCTCATCGACTTCGAACATGACCGAAAGCTTTGCCCCTTGATGGCAGTTAATCACTCCCTCCTGAATGCGTTGGGGCAACGCCCTGACAAGCCCGCCGGCGTACCGGGAACCAAACAAGAGAAAACCCCATACAGTCCGGTGATTGGAGTAACCAAAATCACCGGACTGGTATACATAGGGTTTGGATTCTATATATTCCTGCACTGTCCAGGTAACGATCTTTTGAGCATTCATGGAAAAGCGATGCCATTCGTCTTCGGTCCGGGGAATCTTAAACTCGAGACCGCGCCAATCTCCAGCGCCCAAAGCACTTTTTGTGATCGCGTTCCATTGCGCTTGAGATGTGAATTTGCCGACCATGATACCTCGCCCACCGCTGCCGAGGGCGGGCTTCAAAACCAGATGTTCACGGTTTTCCAACAATAATGTCTCCATGTCGATGGTTTCACCGCGATAGGAGGTTTGTCCGGGTTTGACATTCCGGGTCCAGGGTATATGTCTACGGATGGTTTCCTGCTCGCCGGTAGAAAGAATCGGGGAATCCGCCATTTCAGACAATAAGGCCAGATTCGATTTGGACGAAAGCATCCAGGAAATAGGGCCATTGTAAAGGATAATCTTTCCCTCTTTGAATAGTTCCCATAGGTGGACGGGAACATATCCCTGGCACCATTCCATGATTGTGAATACCGGCCTGTCATAAACATAGACATAATCTCCCATCCGCTTCAATTGGGAATAGGAACAGAAGTACACTTTTCCTTCGGGGATATTGAATTTTTTGCGTATATCGCAGTACAAACTGTTAAAATAAGCTTCTTTGGTATTTTCATTTGACCGGGTAAGAAATTCTGAAATGGGAATGGCAATATTGATTTCCTGGTCGCGCTCTGGAAACCGCTCAAGATGGGTCCGGACCAAATGCTCGAGCAACTCGGCGCAGACATCCTTTCTGTGGAACGTTATGTCGTAAGACTTGTAAAAGTCCGTCAAAGCTGGGACAGCGAAGTATTTGCTCTCCCAGAGAGGAATCTCCAGACCTCCGATATTGGTGTTGATGTTGTACTCGAGGTATTTTATATCGTCTTCGCCAATGATGAAGTCCCCGCGTCCCACCAGGATATCCAGATCGAAATCATCGACGCCTTCAATAAAATAGCGGGCCAACTCGTCGGGAACTCCATAATATTCAGCAACTTTCCGCAAGTCATTTTGGAATATGCCGGGAATTTTTCTGAGTAAATTAAAGATATTTCTGGATACCGCTTCCATTTCGCTCCGGGATTGACGGTTGACAAACGTTGGCCAGGGATGCAATTTATAAAAATAACCCTCGAGATCCATCTTCCTGAAATTTGCCTCCTTCTGGCATTCGGGATGTTGGACCGCATATTCGAGAAACATTAAATTGGTTTTCGATAATAGCCGGTGATTTTCTTTGATTGTCTCAGAAATGTTCATGGCATAATCCTTTATTACATGATGAACGCGTAACCGATTTTCAGGAAAAATGTCCGGTCTTTACGGGTGAGATCCAGGCCATACCAACCGAAATTGTTGTCGGAATACCCCAAATACAAAACTGTTTGGGGGTTGACGCGATACGAGAAGAGAAATTGCGTAAATAGCGCTTTGTACTCCGAATCGATGTCGTATGTATACATATCGACATTGCGCTGGATATTGGTATACTGGACGGTCGCCCGCAGAAAGGTTCGCAAATTCATATTATAGATGATTTGCCCCTGGAGCAGATTGGCGGAAAAGATGGTTTCATCGGCAATATGTAAGCGTTGGTAGATATGGCTGAGATCGATGTTCCAGTTTTTCCCCATGCACCATCTGATTCCCGGGTTCAAAGTCACTACGCTGGCTTTTCTTGAATTGCTGTAATCTATCGTGTCTCCGACGATAGCATCCACATAATATTTTAATCCGCCGATGGGCTTTTGTTCGATGTGAAATTGGATACGATCGAGGTCGTAAGTGAAGCCTTTGTAGTACTCTTTGATTTTGTTGAAAGTCGGGCGGAACACAGTTTGCAGCGGACCGGTGTAAGTACTCAACAATGTGAACGTCTGATCTGTCAGGTTGCCTTCTTTATCCGTAATCCGTTCAAAGGCGGCGGCGACGACTAGTTGCTGAAACCAATGTTTTGGTTTTCCCCAGAATATAGGCGTAAAATATCCCATATAACGACGCATATCAACTCTGGGAATAAAGCCGTAATCCGCTCTAAACCCTTGATCCAACTCGGAATATTCGAGTCCATATTGCAAATTACGCCCTTGATGGCGGAAATTGAACATAAACGCATTCCCTGAAAATGGATCTTGTGATTGCCCATAATTTGTAGCCACTTGCTGCGAATAATTAGTGTTGGAATTCAGAAACTGAATATTCATAAATTTCGCTCTGCTCAAACGGAAAAATCCATCCACGCCGGCCACATGGTTGTAATAATCGTCTCCGACACGGCCGGTATACAACAAGCCCAACGCGGAACCTTTCCCTACATCCCTGCGGTAACGGAACACGCCGCCGTACACATCCTGTTCAAGCGCTGTTACCGAGGAACCTGCATTGGATGGGAAAATCAAATTGTTGTATTGATCTTGCGCCGCAAAAAACCCCAACGCGCTCCGACCTAACTTGCCGGTCAATTTAGCTCCCCAGAGAGGATCGTACACCGTACGTGTAAACACTGCTTCCAGAGGCGTCAGGAAAAAATCACCACCTTCAAGAAAAAACGGCCTTTTTTCAGGATACCGGAGCGCGAACCTTGTATTGACCTCCAATTGAGCGGCGTCAGCTTCTACATGAGAAAAATCAGGATTGATAGTGGCATTGAGAATTAGATTTGGAGTGATTCCCCAACGACCGGTGATACCCGGTTCAACGTCAATTTTCCCGTTTTCCATTTCTCCGGTAGGGAAATCCTCTTTTTTATCAGTACGAGTAATGGTCAAAGTCGGATCGAATTCCAGATTTTTTCCAGCGTTCATTCCCTGGAAGCCTGTCAATTTATTTACCTGGCACAAATAACAAGTGCGGTTCCGGTCCCTGGTATGTGATCCAATCCGGTAAGAATTATTTCTCGGATAAACTCTAAAAAGACTAAATCCCCAGGTCTGCTTTTCTGTTGTCAGCGGGAATCGAAGTTGGTTGAAGGGAATGGCTACTTCAACTTCATATCCGAAATCTGTTATTTTTCCCGAAGAATCCCAGATAGCGTCCCAGGAAAAATCTTCATAACCTTCCAATTCGCTAAAATTTGCATCCGCCTGGACTCCCAGAGGGTTGACCCGGAATTGGAAGCCCCTGCGTTCGTCATTGAATGGATCGATAAGAATTACCACATAATCATCCATCAAAAAAGTACTGAGTTCATCCCGTCCCATGAGATGGGCGCGAACGCTTCTGGGATTGGGATCGAAACAACGAAACGCTATGTAAAGATTGTTCTCGTCAAATGTTATAAAGCATTCAGACTTTACCAGGGGTTCCACGTTATCACCCGGAAACCATTCGAAAGCCAAATCCAACTTTGAGGCATGTTTCCATGCATCTTCGTCTATACGGCCGTCTATACGGATCTCCGACTGAGCAATGCTCACAGTGAGTGGTTCAGCCCAAAGCCCGGCTCCGGATAAAAATAAAATGAGGGCCAGACATACGGATAGAAAGATTTTCTTGCTTGGGGACTGGTTCATTATTATCTCCTTTTATATTTTTCGTTTTTATCAATACGCTTCAATCCCGGAGACACCCTGTGACTGAATGGATAGTTGTTGCTTAAACCGCTTCACTTCCATCAAATAATAATATCGTTCGGGTTCGATACAAAAAAAGCGTTTAAATTCCATTGAGAATTTTTGCGGGGATTCAAATCCCAGAGCGTCGGCTAACTGCAAAAGTGATTCGATGTCATGTTTTCGTATTTTGTAAGCAGCCCGGTATACACGTTCCCTGGACAAATAATCACTCAATTCTAAATGTTGATGCTTTTTAAATTGCTGTTCAAGCATCGAAACTTCGCAGCCAAATCTCTCGCTGATACTTGTAATGGATAAACCGGCGAGAACATGATCACTACAAGAAAGGATGTACTTGATTATTTGGCAAGGGAAACAATGTTTCATAGGTATATGCTCCTGAATTTTGTCTTCTGAGATTACAGCAAGCTTCCGCCATTAAGCGAAGCGTGGGATTACTTTAATAGGGCGTAATAGAGGCCTTCCTTCTTCGGGGTGACGTTTTTATCTCGCCAATATCCCCAATCAAAAAATAGCACAAATAATGATTCCAAAAAATCCGCAAAATTGTACGTTTTGGCTGAATAGTTATTTGCTATCGCGCTATTAATAAATAAATATTACGGAACGACTATATTGGCGCCACTGGTTTGATTACTCCTGATAGTATTTCATATAGCCCTATTTGCACAATAAAGTTATTTCCCCTGAGAATCTAACATTTTTTGTGATTTTAGCTTTTGGATAATCGTTTGATACCTTCCGGGCGAAATCCCCATTATTTTTTTAAATACTTTGATAAAATAATCGGTACGCGAAAAACCCATGAGAATCGAGAGGTAGTCGATTTTTATGTTGTCGTCTATGTACATCAATAGTGAAGACCGGATGATTTTGGCCTTCAGAATATAGTTGCTTAGCGATTGTTTTTTTTCTTGCTTGAACCTATACGATAGGTATGATCTACTTATCTTGAAAGTCCTGGCGATCGAATCGACATTGAGGGATTCCAATTCCCCGTCGGGCCTTGATAATATATATTCTATTATTTCATCGAATATATTTCTTTTGCTCATTGTTCTCTAATATGTAATAGCCTTTTTTTTTAGATAGCTTTTGCCTGATTTTCCCAAAGGCGGGAAACGATAGACAGGTTCCGTTATCTATTAGATAAAAAAAAATTTTAATTAATAGAAGATAGCCCGAATCTACCGAGGCTGTTTTTATTAAAAAAGGAGACAGCCTGATAAAAAATATAGGCGAAGTTATCTCGTAAACAACTAAATCAATTTTAATTTAGCCGTTCAATCCAGTGGTCATTCACCAATTCTCATTTAACCGCCGCGATCGCGTCAATTTCTATCTGATAACCGAAGTGTAACGCACGTGTCGGGACAATCGCTCTGGCTGGACGGTGCTGGCCAAAAAATCTGGAATAGATGGCATCCACTTTATCCCAATGGGCAATATCAGAGATATAGATAGTTGTTTTCAATACCTGGTCCAGACTACTTCCTCCCGCCGTAAGTATTGCGTTTAGATTCTTCAGGGCCAACTCTGTCTGTTCTTCGATAGATTCAGAACCAGAAGGCCTCTCTCCCGGCTTTATGGGCAATTGGCCGGAAACATACATCAGATTGTCATGTATCACCGCCTGAGAATAATGTCCTGACGGTTTTGGGGCATTGTTTGTTAAAATTTTTTTCACTTTCTTCTCCTTTGGTTATTAATATTTGAATTCTAATTTAAATATGACAATAATTCAACATCGTGAAATCGCAAAGACCGCTAAATTAAGTTGATTTTAAACAAATATTGTGTACAATATGAGGATGCAGAATTCCCTTACCCGCTCAAAATCATCAGCGCCCCCACATAACGGCAATGTTTTAATCTTTGCTTTAGTCGGCCAGCAATTACTCAGCTCGCTTGCATTCCCGATCGCGAAATTTGGCTTAGCGCAGATTGAACCATTCACTTTCGCTTTTTTTAGGTTCATCATATCGGCCAGTGTTCTTTTTGTTATAGTAAAATTCAGCCGGTTTCTAATTCCTGTTGAAAAGAAAGATTATCTCAAATTGCTTGGCCTGGGTTTTTTGATCATCCCCTTCAACCAAACCGCATATCTCGTGGGACAGAGAATGACATCAGCGGGACATGGAGCAATTTTATTCGCCACTGTTCCACTCTGGATGTTTGTAACAGGCATGATACATTTAAAAGAGAAATTTGTGTGGCGCCGCGGTATTGGAGTGTTGGTGGGCCTGGCAGGTGTATTGATCATTATGGGAGGCGGAGCCGCCACTTTCAGTACCAGGTATTTATGGGGCGACTTGATTGTTCTGGAAGCGGTGCTAGCATGGGTATACTATTCGATCCTGGGCAAACCGTTGGTGATGAAATATGGCGCACTTCGAGTTACAGCCTATTCCCTCGCGTTCGGGACCCTCTTCTATTTCCCCTTCGGACTCTATCGCGCAATGAATTTCGATTATTCCGCCGTTACAATTGGAGCCTGGATATCAGTTTTGTATTATTCCCTTGGAATATCTGTAACAGCTTATGTTTTGTGGTATTGGCTACTCAAACATATGGAAGCGACACGTCTTGCGGTATTTAATAATATTCAGCCGGTCATTGCCAGTATCGTGGCGCTGGTATTTTTTGGAGAACCCCTCGGACCCGGCCTGCTGATTGGAGGGACAATCGTATTGGCGGGTGTTCTAATTACAGAGCTCCAATTATAAAAAACCTTTTTTCTTTAATTTTTTGATGGCGCGGAGATCTCTTTTGGTGGGACGCCCGATGCCCCGGTCGCGATACTCGAACACGCCGGTTGTATGGCGTTTTAGCTTATCCAATTCTTCCTGCGGAGTGATTTCTTCCACAAAATCAACAGCTATCTTTGCCGACACACGCCGTTCAAGTAATCCAACTACTTTGTAGATACGTATGATTGGAGGATATTTCACTTCCACCGCCTCACCAACCCGGACCGGTCTTGAGGGTTTCACCGGCACTCCATTAATGAGCACTTTCTTGTTGGCACAGGCATCGGTCGCTTTACTGCGGGTTTTGTAAATTCGAACCGCCCACAACCATTTATCCATACGGACATTTGGAATCTGTGTATCCATAGTCTAGGGTTTTCTATTAATAAGCGAAACAATGTGCCTGAATTTCTCAAAAAATTCCGGCAATGTCTCCCCTTTTTCACGCTTATTCATCCGGTAAAAAACCAGATAGTCGCCTTGTCCTTCAAGTGATTGCTTGAGTTTATTTCCCTGGAAAAATTCCAGTACAGAAGCTTTAAACACTTTGCGAATCGCTGGTTCATCTTCCCCTTTTAGAAGGTAATAGGCGGAAAAATCAGGAAAATGGTCAAAATTGATATCCTGCATGCCGAATTTTTTCCCAATCCGGTGAAATACATTTTCCGGCGCCAGGTAAAAGGCGGGCAAATTCATTCCAGGTACAGTGGCAACGGCAACTGTTTGGCGGCGGGTGGCGGAATTTTGCCCTCCACCTTCGGTGAATTGGTAATCCAGGATTTCAAATTGAATTCCTGAGCGGCTACCGTAGACACGATTGCTGATTTTTTTACGATGTCCTTTGTCGAAGATTTTAATCTTGCCGTAATTTTGTATAGGGTTTCCTTTTCTCTGGAAAGAAAAACCCTGATAACGGGCAAATTCTTCCAATTCCATACGGCGTTTTTTTTCATATCTCAAAATCGCGACGACTATCGAAGCGACGAGTAATACGGCCCCAACGCTGATTATAATTATTTCATGCAACTCCATGCGAACTCCTTTGTTGACACTCTATCAATTATACCTGATTATAAAACAATTGTCAGCGGTCTAGATAACTGGTATAATTTTTTTGGAGGCAATCATGAGATTAAAGCTAATAGTTATATTTGCATTGTCGTTTTCTATCGTTCTGTCAGGAAGTAATGGGATTGAGCCGCTTCAGAGGCCGGTTCACACTTATTCCATTGTAGCTTATGATTTTGAAACAGGGCAAATTGGTGTGGCTGTTCAATCACATTGGTTTTCAGTAGGTTCTATCGTATGTTGGGCAGAAGCCGGAGTAGGAGCGATCGCCACCCAATCATTCGTAGAAGTGTCATACGGCCCGCTGGGGCTCGAATTAATGAAATCCGGCAAAACCGCATCGCAAACATTGACGGGCCTTCTGGCCACAGATCCCAACAAGGCGGTGCGACAGGTGGCCATGGTGGACCATAATGGGAATGTCGCGGTGCATACTGGAGCGCAATGTATAGCCGCAGCCGGACACCAAAGCGGTAAGGGTTTTTCCTGCCAGGCAAACATGATGGAAAAAGACACTGTCTGGAATGCAATGACCGCTACATTCTCTACAACATCCGGGCCATTGGTTGACCGCTTGATGGCCGCCCTCGAATCTGCCCAGGCTGAAGGCGGGGATATCAGGGGAAAACAGTCGGCCGCATTGATCGTTGTGGGCCCCGAATCAGCCGGCGTTTCCTGGAAACGGCGCATATTCGACTTGAGAATCGAGGATCATCCGCAACCTCTGGCTGAGCTGAAGCGCTTGATTGTAATCGCCAAAGCCTACAACCACATGAATCAGGGTGATGAATTTCTCACGGTAAACAATGTACAGGGCGCACTCGAAGAATATTCGCTGGCTATGGAAATATACCCGGGTAATCCTGAAATGATGTTCTGGCCGGCAGTAACGATGGCGGCTTCGGGAAAAATCGATGAGAGTCTACCGCTGTTCAAGAAAGTGTTTACACAGGATGCGCGTTGGGCTGAGCTCTTGAAACGGCTACCCAAAGTGGGTCAATTCCCCGATGACCATAAATTATTAAAAACAATTCTTTCCCAGGTGCCAATAAACGAAAACAAAGAATGATGAGATCTACTTTTTGAGTTCGCTTTTGATGGCCATAGCGATCTCTTTCATCAAATATGGCTTTTTTATAAATGCGCCAGCTCCATTCCTTTGGGCCTCGGCAACCCTTTCGGTTTCAGTGAAGCCGCTGGCAATGATCGCCCGCTGCTTCGGTTTGAACTGGACGATGGTTTTATAAGTATCACAGCCATCCATGCCGGGGTCCATAATCATATCGAGAATAACCAGATCCACTTCGTTTTTTTTCAAATATTCCACAGCTTTTTCCCCGCTGGGAACCGCCGCTACTGTATAACCAAGTTTAGACAACATCAAGGAGACAATTTCCCGCTGCTCCTTCACATCATCGACAATCAACACCGATTCGCCTTTTCCCTTAATTTCTTCCACCGAAGGGGATTGTTTGTCTTTGAAGAGTTTCAGGCTGGTTTTCGGGAAATACAACGTGAAGGTGGTGCCTTTTCCTTGAGTGCTATCCACTTCGACATAACCATCATGATCCTTCACCGTCCCCCAGACAACTGCCATTCCCAAACCGGTACCGCTCCGTCCCATGACTTTTTTGGTATAGAATGGTTCGAATATCTTTTCCTGATCCTCTTCAGAAATACCGACGCCTTCATCTGCCACAACCATCACCACATAGACGCCCTCTTTCACAGTTTCATAGCCTGTGACGGGCCTTTCAACATATCGGTTCTCGGTCCGGACGACAATCTTTCCACCGTCAGGCATGGCTTCCGCAGCATTCGACACCAGATTCATGATGGTCTTGGATAGGTGGACAGCCGACCCCATTATATTTTCTAGATTATCGGATAACACAGTTTCTACTTGCATTTTGGGGTGATAAAATTTCAACTTTTCAAATTCAGGACTGTTCAAATACTCCATCACCACTGCATTCATACTCACGACGCTGGTGGGAGTTGTACCTCGACGGGCTAATGTCAAAAGATCTTGTACTATAGCCGCGGCCTTTTCTCCTGATTTTTTTATTTTAAGGAGATAATTACGGATAGGATTCTTTTCATCTGTAATTTCCCCCAACAACAATTCCGGATAAGTAATAATTCCCGCCAACACATTATTCAAGTCATGGGCTACGCCGCCTGCCAGCGCGCCGATAGCTTCCATTTTTTGAGCCCTTACCAATTGTTTGTTCGCCAGCTTCAATTTTTCGGTCCGTTCCCGGACGCGTTCCTCCAATTCGAGATTGATCTTCTCTATCTTCGCCTTCTCTTTTTTCAGCGCCAATGTATGCTCGTTTATTTTCTCCTTCAGATATCGTTGCTGTTTTTCAAGACTGCGGGTGCGGTATTTGATGAAGCTGTAGATACCGAGGATGATTAGAGACCCACAAAATAAAAGGAACCAGATTTTCTGCCAGAATGGAGCCTGGATGGAAAATTTGAATTCTGCAGGGTCGAGGTTCCAGACACCGTCATTGTTGCAGGCCTTGACCATGAATAAATAATCCCCGGGAGGCAAATTCGAGTAGGTTACCGATGTTTTTTTTGTAAAAGGCGACCAGCTTTTGTCAAATCCATCGAGATACACCTGGTATTTCACCTCTTCAGGCGCAGTAAGGCTGACCCCCACATA
>JAHELQ010000126.1 GCA_024644125.1 Candidatus Aminicenantota bacterium
ACGATCCATGGTTCATGATGACGATGGCGGCTGCGATCAGCGATGATAATGCGGATCCTATCTGGGACGCCGAACGGGTATGGCCGTAGTATTGGACTTTGAGATGAGTGATATTCTTGAGCTCGAGATAACGCAGGATCATCGCTTTATGAGTCCCGGTGCGAAAGGCCTCTCCTACGGAGAACATCAACATTGCCATGAGATATTGCGCGAAACCGGGAAATATGTAAAAAATGAGGAAGGAGAGGATATAAAAGCCGAACGAGGCGATCATCGACTTGCGACGGCCAAACACGTCGGCAACGACACCTGTGGGGATTTCCAGAATATTGGTGGCGATTTCTCGGACGGCGAACAGAGTGCCGATCTGAATATAATTGATTCCCATCTCCAGGAAGAAGAAGATGATGAAGGGATCGAAAAATCTCAGGTTTTTCATGAATCCGTAGGCCGCGAATTTATAATACATCAGATCTTTAGGTATCTTTTGCATGGTTTAGTGTCTCAAAATTTTTTTGTGATGCCGGCGGTGAGCGTTGTGTCGCTTTTTTTTATATCCGGCGACAACGGAGCCGAGTCGTAGGTTTCCGATATTGAAATGGATATAGCCCAATGACCGCCCAACGACGCTGAAAGCGAAACCTCCGCCTGGAGGAAATGATCACTGAAATCGGCGAACTCCGGCACCCATTCCAATGATTGTTGGAGCTCCGCTGTTTGGGAAAATTTCCAGAGGAAGCGGTTCCCCACTTTAAGCCCCAAATCCTCCTCTTCGCTTCCCGATTGGAAGTACTTGACGATGCGCAATGTGATACCGCTATAAACTGATAATTGAAGTTTTTTGGCGTCAATCACTTTGTATCCCAGGCCTACTGCCGGAAGGTATTGATAACGGTAATCTTTGAATTTGTCCCTCATCCCCTGGATTTCGGCAAACAGGTAAATGTGCGGCCTGAATATCCAGTTCACCCGGCTGGAAGCGACGATTTTCTCCGCTGTTTTTTCGCCGTCCGCTTCGCTTGTCAGAAATGAACCTGAATTGAACCATTCGAACGATTGTCTGAATGTTTTGTCCGCTTTAAACGCGATCGTGAAGGTGGAGGTGCTTGCGTTGCCGGTAACCAGGCTGGCGCCGACGGTAAGGTCTCCATGCCATTTTCCGGGAGCCGGTTCTTCCGAGCGGGTGGCGGCCGGTAATAAACATATGAGTAAGCTCAGCGCTAATATTTTCATCCCTCTCTTCTCCTTGAATGATAATATCTCTCTAAAGAATATTATGGCAGGGAAGGAGAGAAATTTCAATCAGTTAATTAAATAGAAAAGGGGGAACGGCAAAAACCGTTCCCCCTAATTGAAGGGTGTTATTGTATGCAAAAAAAATTACTTGACTGTCTCGATGGCTACTTTCAAAGCATTTTCAAGAATGCTGCTATCCGGTTTTTTTACGAAATTCTCTTTCATCAAAAGATCCATAATCGCTCTTGCCTCTTTGATGTCCCGGAGCGTCCGGTCGAATGCCGACTGCCAATCAAGCTCAAGTCTGGCGACGCCGTTTTTGATTGCTGTCTGGGCTACATCCGCCGCTTCCGTGGCGAAGACTTCGGTCTCGTCCATGGTGGGCATGATGTAGCTGGGTGAGATGCCTTTCTTTTCAGCGAAATTGGCCACTGAATAGGCGGCGGCGATTGCCATCTCATCCGTTACCTTTCGGGCGCGGACCAAAAGGGAGCCCTTTAAAATGCCCGGGAAACCGAGGGAGTTGTTGACCTGGTTGGGGAAGTCACCGCGGCCGGTGGCCACAATATAGGCGCCTGCTTCTTTGGCGGCGTAGGGATAGATTTCCGGAACCGGATTGGCGCATGCGAATACAATGGGTTTGGTTCCCATCGACTTTATCCATTCAGGTTTGACAGTGTTGGGGCCGGGTTTGCTGAGGGCGATGAGAACATCGGCGCCTTTTATGGCGTTTTCGATACCGTCGATGCAATCGGGATTGGTTTTCTCACAAAGTTCCCATTTGCGGTAGAAGCGCGTGTCGGCTTTTATGTCCTCGCGGTTTTTGTGTAGTGAGCCGCTGGAATCGAACAGGATCATTTTGTGAGGATCGGCTCCGGCCTGGAGAATCAACCGGGAGATGGTGGTATTGGAAGCGCCGGCTCCCAAAAAGACGATTTTTACTTTGTCGATGTCTTTCTCGACGATTCTAAGGGCGTTGATCAAACCCGCAAGGGTGACGCTGCCTGTCCCCTGGGCATCGTCGTGCCAGACCGGGATATCGCACTCTTCCCTCAATGTGTCCAGCACTTTGTAACAATTGGGCTGGGAAATGTCTTCTAGATTGACCGCTCCAAAGCTGGGTTGAAGCATTTTTACAAATTCGATGATTTTGTCGGGATCGTGTTCTCCCTTTTTGTTGTAACTGTCCACACACAATGCGACGCCATCGACGCCCCCCAGATATTTCATTAGGTAGGCTTTCCCTTCCATGACGCCGAGACCGCCGGGAGGGGTGCAGTCGCCGTCACCCAGGACGCGGGTGGAATCGGAGACCACGGCCACAAGATTACCTCTGTTGGAGATATCGAATGACGCATCGTTATTGTCGCGAATAGTGGTGGATATTTTAGAAACACCGGGAGTATAATAAACATTGAACCAGTTAAATCCATAGATTCCGGCTTTGGGCATGGTGACCATTTTACCGCCGTAAAATTTGTGGGTGGCGAGAGATAACTCTTTTAAAAATATGGTTTTACCTTTAGCTATCTGTTCCTGGGTAAAATCGCCAGGGAAAAGCTCGTCAAGGTTCGTCAGAGCGAGATCGATTGTTGACATATAAAAACCTCCAAAAAGTTTTGTGAAAAATTTTAAGTTGCCTAATGCAAACCTTAGCTTTTTTTTTTAAAAGAATCAAGTGTTTCGCTTTAGAAAAAAAATATTTCACAGGACCTGTGAATTTTGAGGCTGATGTCTAATCTTTCCAAATTTTTCGGGAAAGAAGCTCCACCATTAGGTTATGAATTTTACCGTTGGTGGCCAATATCTCTTTGGCAAACGGGTCGAATGGCCGACCGGAAAAATCGCTGACCGTACCGCCGGCTTCTTCGACAAACAGAGCCGCGGCCGCCGTATCCCAGGGGCAGAGTTTCATTTCCCAGAATCCGTCGAACCTCCCTGCCGCGACATAGGAGAGGTCGATAGCCGCTGAACCCATTCGCCGGATTCCCTGCGAGACCTTGATGATCCGCTGGAAATGGTCGAGATTGTTCTCTTCCGATTCCCTCAGGTCGTAAGGAAAACCGGTTGACAACAGGCATCTGCCGAGATCTTCCTCTTTGGAGACTTCCAATCTGGTTTTGTTGCAAAATGCGCCCTCACCCTTTACAGACCAGAAAAGTTCTTCCAGCATCGGGTTGTATACAACGCCGATGTGAAGACGGTTTCGAAGCATCAATGCGATGCTGACGCAATAAACCGGCAATGTATGGGCGTAATTGGTGGTACCGTCTATGGGATCGATGATCCACAAATAATCGCTGGATGTGTTGATGGCAAGGTCTTCTTCTCCAAGGATCGCGTGCTCGGGGAATGCTTTGCCGAGCACGCCGCAAATGATTTGCTGGCTCAGTCTGTCCCGTTGGGTAATCAAATTGATTTCACCCTTGTATTCCACGCGCGGCTTCCTGTAAAAATTTTCTTTTAAATATTTCCCGGCTTTTAGGGCTGCTTTTTTCGCGATATTCAAGCATTTCCTTTCAAACGGTTTCATTGTGTCATTCTCCTGATAATGATGATATTTTACCATAAATCGGGTGAGGATTTAGTAAAATTGAGCGAAGTGAATGCAAACGGCTAAAAATGAAGGCGCCGTGGCCTTGTAGAGTATTGATTTTGATTGTGAATTGCAGTAAAATGAAAGATGATTAAAAGATACTTAGAAAAACGGAAACAAATTCGACTGAGTCTCAAGGAAGAACGTCAGAAGGAGCGAGAGGACAAAGGGATTTTTAGGGAGTACTTTGAGTTGATCACGGAAACGCTGATTTTTGTGTTTTTCGTGATGACATTTCTGTTGCAATCTTTTGTCATTCCAACCGGTTCGATGGAAGATACCTTGCTCATCGGCGACCATTTGCTAGTGGATAAAGTGAGTTATTCGCGGTCCTTGAGTTTCCTGGACGGTATCCTCTTACCGCAGTTAAAAATTGACCGGGGTATGATTGTTACATTCAAATCTCCCGCGGAAATGGAAAAAGAGTATGTCAAACGGGTGATCGGATTACCGGGTGAAACCATAAAAATCGTCAACAAAACGGTTTATATAAATGGCGAGCCGCTAGTAGAATCCTACACTTTTTTCAAGGATGAACGGATCAAAAGCGGTTACCGCGATAATTTCCCCGAGTACGCCATTCCGGCGGGCCATTATTTTTGTATGGGGGATAACCGCGACAACAGCTTCGATTCCCGCTTCTGGGGTCCTGTGCCAGAGGAATACATCATCGGCAAGCCCTGGAGGATTTACTGGTCCATCCAGTCATCGACCGCGGAATATTTGACTCCCGGTTTGTGGCATAAAGTGAAGGATCTGTTGGGAACTGTGATCAATTTTTTCCCCAAAACACGGTGGAATCGTACCCTCAAAAGAATCGAATAATAACCTTCCGGCCCGGAGCGCTCAATGGCGCTAGCCTGGGGGGATTTCCCGGTGGAATGTTGACTAAAAGTGTGGAATCATATAAAATGTTGCTTCGATATAATGCTGGAGGCGTGGGCAGAGAACTGGAAACGTTGGCATTGTACGACAAAATAGCTGATTTGATTTTCTAGACTCTTTAAGGAGAATATGTATGGCGAAACGAGCATTGATAACCGGCGTTACCGGTCAAGACGGATCTTACCTGGCTGAATTTTTATTGGGAAAGGGCTATGAAGTATTCGGCATGGTGCGGCGGTCCAGTATGGAAAAATTCGACAGGATCGAACATATCAAGGATGACATTCATATCCATCAGGCGGATCTTCTGGATCAATATTCACTGATTAAATTAGTGGAAGAAGTACAGCCCGAAGAGGTGTACAATTTGGCGGCCATGAGTTTCGTACCTACCTCCTGGAACCAGCCGGTGCTCACCGCGGAATTTACCGCTATCGGCGTAACGCGGATTTTAGAAGCCATTCGGGCGGCGAATCCCAAAATCCGTTTTTACCAGGCTTCTTCGTCGGAAATGTTCGGCAAGGTCAAAGAGATTCCCCAGACCGAAACGACACCGTTTCACCCCCGTAGTCCATACGGTGTCGCCAAAGTGTACGGGCACTGGATTACTGTCAATTACCGGGAAAGTTACGATATCTACGCGGTTTCCGGAATTTTGTTCAACCATGAGTCCCCTCGCCGGGGCATGGAGTTTGTCACTCGCAAGGTAACCTATAATGCGGCAAAAATCAAATTGGGTCTCGAGCGGGAACTCAGAATGGGTAATCTCGACGCCAAGCGCGATTGGGGTTATGCCGGCGATTATGTGCGGGCCATGTGGATGATGTTGCAACAGGATCAGCCGGACGATTACGTGGTGGCTTCCGGCGAAACTCATTCGGTGCGGGAGCTGGTGGAAATCGCGTTCTCCTATCTAGGACTCGATTACAATGATTTTGTCAAGATCGATCCGAGATTCCTGAGACCCGCGGAAGTGGACCTTTTGATCGGCGATCCCGCAAAAGCGAAGCGGAAGTTGGGTTGGGAGCCGGATGTGAGTTTCGAGCAATTGGTAAAAATGATGGTTGATTCGGACCTCGAAGCGCTGAAAAAGGAACATGGCATATGATTGTTAGAGAAGACCGGCCCTGGGGTTCGTTCGAGGTCCTGTATGAAGAGGAGGGGATGAAGGTTAAACGGATTATTGTCAAACCCGGGAAACGCCTCTCCCTGCAAAGTCATACGAACCGTACCGAAAATTGGCTTGTGGTTTCCGGTTCGGCTTTCATGCACCTGGACAACAAGAAAATTTATCTATTGGAAAACCAGACTGTGTTTATTCCCAAAGAGGCCAGACATAGAATCGAGAACATCGGAAGCGAAGACCTGGTTTTTGTGGAGGTGCAGCGCGGTTCGTATCTTGGGGAAGATGATATCGTCCGCTATGAGGACGATTTTAATAGAGTGTGATTAAGCGGTTGTCAATCGCTTCAAATGGCGGTGTAGGCGCCGCCTGACTTTGTTGAAATTGTAATTGGAGACAGCCGGGTGCACCCGGTTGGAGAGGATGATGTATTTGGTCTCTTCCTCCGGTTCCATCCAGAGCGATGTCCCGGTAAACCCATTGTGTCCGATGGCTTTTCGCGAAAGCCAATAACCCCCCGAACTCTGGAATGAGGAGTTTAGCTTGAATCCCACTGTCCGGTGGCTTTTTTTGAAAGGGGTTTGGTTTTCCCAGAATAACGAGATTGTATCGGGCTTTAAAATAGTGGAGGTTGAAGGAAAAAATTCCAGAGATAGTTTGAATAGTTCCATCGTATTTGAAAACAACCCGGCATTCCCAACGCTTCCACCGCCATAGAACGAATTGCCATCGTGGGTCTCACCCCTGATGATCCCGTTCCTCCAATCGAAGGTTCTGCTCGGCTCTCTGTAATGTGGTATTTCTTCCGCTTTCCTGCGCTCAAATCCATTTCCGTTTTCTGTCGGAGCTATATTCGCCGGGTCCACGTCCCCATGAACCTTCAGGAATGTATGGGACAACTTCAAGGGCGTTATGATGATATCTTCAGCCAGTTGAACAAATGAGCGCGATCCGATCTTCTCCAGAACATAACTGAGCAGGATGTAACCCAGGCAGGAATATTCCGCTCTGGTGCCGGGCTTTGCCAGGCATTGGAGGGAGGCGATTGCCTCGATGTAGGGACGGCGCTGGAGGTAGAGGGGATCCCACGCTGGTAGGCCACTGGTGTGGGTTAGAAGATGGCCGATGGTGAAATCGAAGGGTAATGAGGGGAAAAAATCTTTAATTGCCGTCTCCAGCGAGATTTTCTCGCACTCAACGAAATACAGGACAAGGAAGGCGGTGATCAGCGGTTTGGTTAGGGAAGCAAGATCGTAGACGGTATCGGGCCCCGCCGGTTCCCGCTGCGGAACCAGGGATTTGAATCCGTATGCGTTTTGAAGCAATATGCGGTCTTTACGGGCAACCAATATGGAGATTCCCGGGAAGATTCCCTTCCCGGACCATTCATGAATTAGTTTTTCAATTTTCAGCTCCGGTTGAATATGTCTATCAATCATGAACCGGAGGGATTTCTATAGCATTGGATATCCTCAGGGCCACATCCAATGCTGCGCGCGCGTCGTGCGCCGTGACATTGTAGTTTGTCCCAGTGGACACGGTTTTGTAAAAATTGTTCCAGAGATTTGCCAATGGTTCCACTTCGATTATATCCGGAATATCCTCACTGATTTCCCTGTTTTTGATCTGGTACATCTTCACACTTTTTTTCTGGTAATCCAGGGAAATGTAATTGTTTTTTTGAAATATGCGCAATTTACGGGTTTTTTTCTGTGAAACCCTGCTGGCCGTCAAGTTGGCCACCAGGCCGGATCCAAATTTCAATCTCACATTGGCGATATCTACCTTTTGGGAAATAATTGGAACGCCGGAAGCGTGAACTTCGAGGACCGGTGTATTGTCCCAATGGAGGATGATGTCGATGTCATGAATCATCAGGTCCATGATAACATCCACATCCAACGAACGGGGAGAAAATGAGCCCAATCGCTGAACCTCTATAAAGAGGGGGTTCTTTACTTTGGTCTCTATGTATTCGACCGCCGGGTTGAAGCGTTCCAGATGCCCGACGCCGACGACGAGATTTTTGGCTTCAGCCAGGGCGATCAATTCATCCGCCTCTTCGAGAGTTTTGGTAAAGGGTTTTTCCACCAATAGATTCTTGCCTCTTTCGAGGAAGAACCGGGCGATGGAATAATGGCTTTCGGTCGGCGTGGATATCATGACCGCGTCCACCAGGTCAACCATTTCATTGATGTTTTCGCAACGTTGAACCGAATACGGTTCGCAGGCCGCTGCCAATGTTTCGCAATTTGTGTCTGTTGCACACGTTAATTCCAGGCCAGGTAGGGATTGAACCACTCGCAAGTGGTTTCTGCCCATCGCCCCGGTTCCGATTATTCCTACTCTCATGTTTTCCCTTCAAATCATTAAAATAAAGGCAGCTTTCGCTGCCTTGTCCGTATAATTAACTGTCAAATTTATAATTCTTCAAAATACCCCGTTTGGTTTTACTGATGAACGCAATGATCGTATCGGCTTCTTCCGAAGCAGGATACTCGCTTTGCAGTCGCTCCACCGCCTGGGATGTATTTAGATCGGCGCGGTAGATAATTTTAAAGATGTCTTTTACATTTTTAATGAATTCACGACTGATTCCATTGCGCATCATACCTATGGAGTTGGGGCCGTAGAAGAAATAGGTGTCGCGGGATTGAGATACTTTCGCAAATGGGAGAATATCCTGTAATACGATTGTGTAACCCCCGATGTATGCATTTCTTCCTACGCGGGTGAATTGATGTACAGATGAGAACGCGCCGACCACGGCATTGTCCTCGATTTCCACATGGCCTGCCAATGTTGCCCCATTGGTTAGAATGACATGATTGCCCACCTGGCAATCATGGGCGATGTGCGAGTAGGCCATGATAAAATTGTGGTTGCCGATGCGGGTCGTTCCACCACCTTTCGCCGTACCTCTGTTGATTGTGACGAATTCCCGGATGGTGTTGTGGTCACCGATCTCGACGAATGTCGCCTCGTCCTTGAATGTGATATCCTGCGGGTCTGTGCCGATCGAGCTGAAGGGGAAAATTTTGCAATGAGAGCCAATCGTAGCGTTTTTATCAATAACAGCATGGTGCATCACGCTGGTGTAATCTCCGATTGTGACATTTTTCCCGATCATGACATAGGCCCCGATGGACACTTCCTTTCCGAGACGGACTTCTGGATCGACGACGGCAGTGGGGTGAATGTTTTGATTTTCTGTACTCATCATCCTGCTATTGACGACATTAACTGCGCTTCCGCAGCCAGTTGGCCATCCACATAGGCCTTACCTTCCACCACAGCAAAATTTCCCCGTTGCCTCACGAGTTTTAACTCCAATTCCAGACAGTCTCCCGGCACCACCATTCGTTTGAACCGGGCTTTGTCAATACCGGCGAAATAGGCCATCCGTCTCTCTTGCGGCAGTTTGCGCAACATGAATATTGCGCCCAACTGGCCCATGGCCTCGAGGATCATAACTCCCGGGAAAATGGCGGCCTGGGGAAAATGCCCCTGGAAAATCGGTTCATTGGCTGTAATATTTTTGTAACCTTTGATCATTCCGGAATCTTCGTCAATCTCAGTTACCCGGTCCACTAAAAGGAACGGGTAACGGTGAGGGACAATTTCCCTGATTTCTTCTAAATTTAATATCGATTCCATCTTCACTTATTTCGAATATTTCTGATCATAAGCTTTGATGACTTCGTCCGTAATGTCGATGGTTTTGTCGAAATAGGAAATTCCCGAATTACTCAGATCAAAAATAATGGTAAAACCTTTGGCAGCGCCAATTTTTTCAATGATCGGCATAATCTCTTTGTACAGTGTCTGCATTTCTTTCTGATATTGGACCTGGAACTCTTTCTGGGCGTCTTCGACGAATCTTTTCAGATTGGTTCTGATGTTCTGGAGATCCACGGCTTTTTTCTCTTTGGCATCCGCGTTGAGGGCGGGGGACATCAATTCTTTTTCGAGCTTTTTGATTCCGTCTTCCATCCCTTTGATTTCCACTTGTTTCTGATCGCCGAGTTTTTCCAATTTGGCTTTGACCTGTTTCCCTCTGATTGTTTCAGAAACGACTTTCTGAGGATTGATCACGCCGATTTTTGCCTGTGCGTAGCCTGTAACACTCACTGCTAAGATTGTAAGTACGATAACTAATGTTTTTTTCATTTCTCACTCCTTGGTCCCGCCGGGATTCTGGAACCTCCAATGTATTCCCGGCAGGAACGATGTATATTTTAGTAGAATGAAGGTCCAACTGCAAATCTAAATGCAAAATTCGAATCTTCGGGTCTAATTGTTCTTGGGTTGTATGCGAAAATCAGTCTAAACGGAACATTGAGCATGGGGACAAAGATTTTCAACTCGGCGCCCAGCGAAGAATAGAGGTTGTCCATTGTGATCGGCTTGCCCACATCGTAGGCGTTACCGATGTCGTAATAGAAAATGAATGAAAACTGCTGGTTCAAGGGGATGACGTATTCGAAGTTCAAGAAGAAGGCTTTATCGCCGCCGACAACAGTTCCTTGTTCATTCTTGGGGCCCAATCGATAAATATCGAATCCCCTGATGGAGCGTTCGCCGCCCAGAAAGTATTTTTCGTAAAACGGCAAGATGCTGTTTCCGAACTTGCTGACTCCCTCGTAAACCGCGTGGAAACCGAGAGTGTGGCGTCTGTGGTTCACCGGGAAAAATTTTACGTATTCCAGCTTATACTTGTGCAAATTGAAATCTCCGCCCAGAGGTCCGCCGGAAAACCGGTAATTAAATAAGTATTTGGTACCGGAAGTGGGGAAAATGGGGGAGTCAACAGTAGAGTAATAGATTGTGGGGGAAATCGAAGAGATGGTACGTTTTCCTTCCTGGTAGTAAAAATAGGAATAAGGATTCATGAACTCGATGTCTTCGTAAATGTCACTGATCTCGATGCGCTCGTAGCTATAGACCAGAGATGCGCCCCAGTATCTCCAAAATCTGGCTGATGTTTGCAGGTTAAAACCTTCACTCTCCCTGGTGTAAAGGAAAGGGTAGCGCAAAGACGATTGAAACACGTCGAAGCCGAAGCTGGCCGGTAGATTGAACAGGTAAGGTTCGGTGAACGCCAGCCTGTATGTCTTGGCCCTGGTACCGCTCTGCAAGTTCAACGCGAAGGTTTCTCCCATGCCCAGGAAGTTCTGGGTCGAGTAGCCGGCGGCGATAAACCAGCCGTCATAACCGCTGTAACCAACCTGGAAATTGATCATCTGCCGATTCATTTCCTCGACTTCCACTTTGATGTTGATTCTTTGGGGATCTTCAGGATCTGGTTTGATATCCGGCATCTTTTCCACCGACACGAGGCCCAACTGTTTCATCCTGCGGATAGAATCTTCCAGGACATTTATGTTCAGGATTTTTCCCTCTTTCAAAAACCATTCTCTACGGATCACGTGATCCTTGGTGAATGTGTTGCCGACAAATTCCAATTTACCAAGATATACCAGTTCGTTTTCGACAAAATTCAGGGTCAGGTCGGCGGTCTTTTTTATGGGGTCGAGATTCTCCGATGGAATGATCTGGCAGTAAAAATAACCGAGGGAGCCGTAAATTTTGCGAATATCTTCAATGATTTTGTTCCGCTTCTTCATATCGTAAATCTGGCCTTTCTGCAAAGTGATCAGATTCTTCAGAAAGGTGGTGCGGATGATCTT
>JAHELQ010000628.1 GCA_024644125.1 Candidatus Aminicenantota bacterium
GAGATGGAAGAGATCTTCAATTACAATCCCAGTTATGTGTTTTTCCGGGAGGTAAACGAAGGCCCCATCGGATCCATCGGCGTTCCGGTCACTCCATACCGCAGCATCGCGACGGACCGCTACCTCTTCCCCCACGGGGTCCTTTGTTATGTGGAGCTCCAAATCCCCACCTTCGACGCGGACAACCACATGAACGGCCTCAAAGACTTCACAGGTTTTGTTCTCAACCAGGACACCGGCGGCGCCATCCGCACGCCTTCCCGCGTCGATCTATTCTGCGGCAACGGCCCATCCAACGAACTCACCGCCGGCCACCTCAAACACTACGGCAACCTCTACTTCCTGATCAAAACGCGATAATCCCCCGCGTTTCTTTGCCATAGACGGATTTGACAACCAGACAAAATTATAGTAATTTTTATTACGGTAATACAAATTACTATAATTAGAAGGATGCGAATATGCGTTTTTACAACCGGGAAGACGAGATGCGGCGTTTGCGGGAGATCCGGGAGAAGAGTCTCGGAACATCGAGGATGACCATTGTGTTGGGGAGGCGGCGCATCGGCAAAACCCGCCGTTCCGAGCTCATGGGGGCGTTGCCGGAAGTCAAAGAATTGGGCGGATATTTGAAAAATCTGACCGAAGGTATCGGCATTGTCCAAAAAACCCAACCGTTTGGGGCTTCGGCATCCGGAAAAAACACCCGCTACCATTTGAGCGACTTCTTCTATTCTTTTTGGTTCCGCTTTATCAATAAATACCAACCCGCCATCGAAGCGGAAAATCTCGCTTATGTCCGCGACCGCATCCGGCAGGACTGGTCGGTGTATAAAGGGTGGAAATTTGAAGAACTGGTGCGCGACTATCTGAAGAAGCTATCTCTATTCAATGTGATCGGCTCCTTCTGGGACCGCAAGGGCGAGAATGAGATCGATGTCGTGGCGGTCAATGACCGGGAGAAGATCATTCTCTTCGGCGAATGCAAATTGAATGCGCAAAAATTCATCCCCCGCCAATTGCAAGAAAAAGCGGCGACGCTCCTATCACAATACAACGGCTACCGCCCGCTATACAAATTTTTTTATCCGTCCATGCTCCCCACTCTCTTTGAAGCGCCGGAAGACTATCTGCTGGATTGAGAGATTCTCCTCAAGGTTATATTGTATAACCCACCGGTATAGCGGTCGAACCCAACAACATTCGTTTTCTATAGAAAGCCTTTTGGGATACTGATTCCAGGACGTTTCTCCTGATTGGCAATGTTGATGCGCAATCATTTTGGCCGGAGAATGTATTTGCCCCCGCAGGGGGAACGGGGTGAAAAAAATCACGGATGGGCTGTGGGAGTCTCAACTCCCAGGGATAGATTGGGAGAGATAGAATGATGAGGAGCTGCGTTTTGTCAATAGTTATCTGACTGCGGCCAGCGGCTCCAGATTCCCAGGGTAATGGCCTCGTACCATTGGATTCTCCACGGTTCCCATTCGGACAAGACGCTGTTGCGCAACGACCTTGCCTGCGCCCTCACTCGCGAGATAGGCAACGACGCATCCAGAACCGTGTTTGCCGAATTGTCGTTCAAAGAAGGCGGCAATCACTCTTACCGGGGTGTGTATGTGTTGATGGAAAAGATCAAACGGGGCGCATGGATGGACAAAAACATTCACACCCTCCGCTAAACATCTCTAAGTCTTGCTGTTAAAAGAGCGAATAATTCAGCTTTCCAACAAAAGAGTTGAAAAAAGAATATTTTAACTTAATATAAGATTGACAGAGTATCGATTTATGAGCGCCATTGGAGAGATAAGGAGGAAGATGTGAAAATCGGAATACCTGCTGAAATACGGGAAGGGGAGACGCGGGTTGCCTTGATTCCGACCAATGCGAAGGACTTGATCAAACAGGGGCACGAGGTGTTGGTGGAGGCGGGGGCCGGTTTGCGGTCCTCTTTCGACGACCGCCAATACCAGGACTCCGGCGCACAGATCATCCAGGATCCATTGGAGATTTACGCGCAATCGCAAGTAATTGCCAAGGTGGCGCCGCCGGCGATGCATCCGGCGTTGGGCAAACATGAGGCAGAGCTCGTTCGGGACGGGAGCATCTATATAGGTTTCTTGTCATTATTTAGCGAACGGGGCTTCCTGGAGCAGTTCAAACGCCATAACATCACCTCGTTCGCCATGGATTTCATCCCCCGCATCACCCGGGCTCAAAGCATGGACGCGTTGAGCTCGATGGCCACAATCGCGGGCTACAAAGCAGTGTTGATAGCTGCCGATATGCTCCCAAAAATGTTTCCCATGCTGATGACCGCGGCCGGAACGATACCGCCGGCCACGGCGTTGATTCTCGGCGCGGGGGTCGCGGGTTTGCAGGCAATCGCCACGGCCAAACGGCTGGGAGCGAGGGTGGAAGCATTCGATCCCCGGGTGGCGGTAAAAGAGCAAGTGATGAGTTTGGGAGCGCATTTTGTCGAGATGGAGCAATTGGAGGATGTGGAAACCGCAGGAGGGTACGCGAAAGAACAATCCGAAGACTTTCTGCGGCGCGAGCAAGAGGCCATCGGGGCGCGGTTGGCCAAAACCGATGTGGTGATCACCACAGCACAAATTTTCGGTAAAGAATCCCCGTTGCTGATCACAGATGTGATGCTGCGATCGATGAAGCCTGGCTCGGTGGTGATCGATATCGCGGCCGAGCAAGGAGGCAATTGCGAAATCACCGAAGCCGGGAAAACTGTGGAAAAGTATGGAGTGAAAGTGGTCGGGGCGATCAACCTACCGGCCCTTCTGCCGGTTCACGCCAGCCAATTGTTCGGGAAAAACACAACCAATCTACTGAGCCTGCTGCTCGGCGGTGAAAGCGGGGAACCGGATTTCGCCGATGACATCATCAAGGGCGCCTGTATCACCCGCGGCGGCTCGGTGGTGAACGAATTTTTAAAGCAGCGACTGGGGCTCGCGTAAGGAGGATGACATGATGGAATCATTGATGGCTTTCATTTATGTATTCGTACTGGCTATATTTATTGGATTCGAGCTCATCACAAAAGTTCCGCCATTACTCCATACTCCGCTG
>JAHELQ010000127.1 GCA_024644125.1 Candidatus Aminicenantota bacterium
AGATATTGAACCGCCGCAAATTCAATTCAAGGATTACGCGGTCTGGCTCCAGGAGCCGCGGCAAGCGGATCGGCTCCTCAAACAGCGGGATTTCTGGTTGGATTATCTCGATCTTCAGGCTGAGCCAATGGCTCTGCCGTATGATTTTCAGCCTCCTCAGAGCCCCACCTTCGCCGGCAACAATATCCATTTTGCGGTGGATGCTCAACTGACCGAAGCTGTCAAAGTTTGCGCCAAAAAACACGGAGCCACTTTGTTCATGATCCTATTGGCAGTGTACGAAGTGCTGCTGTCAAAATTGTGCCGGACAGAGGATGTGATGGTGGGGATCCCGATCCATGGTCGTGGACAGGTGGAGTTGAAGAATGTGATGGGCATGTTTGTCAACATGCTGCCGCTGAAGCACGCCCCGGAAGCCGGAGACACATTCGAAGAGTTTCTGACGGCGCTAAAGGCAAAGACTATCGAAGCCTTCGATAACCAGGAATATGGATTCGAAGATTTTCCTCCGCATCTATTCGACACCGCCTTCGCCTTTGACAATGTCGAAGTGTTGTACGGCAAAATCTCCGAAGAGATGATGCCGGGCCTGACGCTCAAACCGTATGATTATTTCAATCCAACCGCAAAGTTCCATCTGGTACTCTTCGGAATCGAGGCGGAAGGAATGCTGCGATTTACCTTCCAGTATTGCACTGAATTATTCAAAGAGGAGACGATTCGTCGCTATATTAAATATTATGAAGAGATTCTCGCGGCGGTGACCGCGGAGCCGGCTCTTCCGCTTGGAGAGATAGCTCTCTCGCACGACCTGATGAGCGCTGCCTCCGATAATGTGGCGGAATATGATTTTGGATTTTGAATTTCTAAAAAACGAGAGATGACGATGATATATATCGAAGACAGGGATAAATTGCTGGCTGCCGCTGGCCGGAATGTGACGGAAGAGCGATACTGGCTCGGGCAATTGCGAGATCTGCCTCAAAAAGCCGTGTTTCCTCCAAACATGGATTCATCCGGGCCCGCGGCCATGGAAGTTGTTCCTCTAGCCATTGGCGGCACGCTGGCCCAGGGACTTTGGAAATTGAGAAACGGTAAAGATCCTGTTCTTCACATGGCGCTGCTGGCGGGAGTAGCCGCTCTTGTCACCCGCTATACCGGGCAGGATGACATCGTGCTGGGCATGCCCATCTACCGGCAACAGGAGCAGGGGAACTTCATCAATACCGCGCTTCCCATTAGACTGCGATTGAATGGGCAGACCTCCTTCAAACAATTGCTTCTGGAGGTACGACGCGTGGTGGGCGAGGCGGTACGGCATCAAAATTACCCGCACCGGATTTTAATCGAAAAGCTGGGCCTTGGAGGCGGCAATTCAGGCAATGGTTGTCCTTTGTTCGATATCACGGTGTCACTCGATCCCTTGCACGATCCAGCCTATATCGAAGGCATCGATACCCGCATCAATATATTGTTTCGCTTGAATGAACAGAAACTCGAGGGCGTGATAACCCTCGATTTGAACCGCTACCCCCATCCTTATGGAGAGCGGTTGGGGGCGCATCTATGCCATCTTCTGGAAAGCGCGGTGTTTTCGCTTGATTCTCCTATCGCAGAATTGGAGATGTTGTTTCCCGACGAGAAGACCTTCATCAAAGAGAATTTGCTGCAATCGACCGCTTCCATTTCCCGGGCAGTCACGGTTCACCGGTGGATCGAAACGATGTCGGCCCAAAGACCGGACGCGACGGCGCTGGTGTGCGGAGAGTCCATGCTCACATACCATGAATTGAACCGAAGGGCCGATAGATTGGCCAGTGATTTGCAGCTTCGACAGGTAATACCCGGCGCTATCGTCGGCATCATGATGGAGCCATCGCTCGCCGCTATCGAAGGTATCCTCGGCATCCTCAAAGCTGGCGCCGCATACTTGCCGGTGGATCCGAATTATCCGATGAACCGGATCACCGGAATGTTGGACGATGCTGCGGTCGAGGTATTGGTGACAGGAGGCGCGGCCGTTCAACAGCGGTCCTTCACCCGTCTCAAGGCATTGGCTCCCGCGTCGCAGGGAATCGTGAAGACGGCGACCCGTCCGCCGATGTGCGAGCTTGACAAACTGGGGATTCCCGACCGGTCGCTGGTGAGTTACGATCGTTATCTTCCCCATATCGGCCAGGCTATGGTGCGAGGCAGCATCGCCCTGCAAGCCACCCGCGGCTGCCCGTACAATTGCGCCTATTGTCACAAGATCTGGCCCAAGGGCCATGAAGTTCGCTCCGCCCGGCATTTGTTCGATGAACTCCACATGTATTACCGCATGGGGATTCGCCGCTTCGTCATTCTAGACGATATTTTCAACCTCAATATCAAGAACAGTTCCGCTTTTTTCCAATTGATCATAGAGCATGAACTCGATGTGCAATTGTTCTTCCCCAACGGCCTGCGGGGAGATATACTGACCCGCGACTACATCGATTTGATGGTGAGGGCTGGAACCGTCAATGTGGCCATCGCCCTCGAGACCGCTTCGCCCCGGTTGCAAGAATTGGTGCAAAAAAAACTGGATTTGGAAAAACTGAAGGAAACGCTCGAATATTTCTGCCGTCACTACCCGCACGTCATCATCGAGGTCTTCACCATGCACGGTTTCCCTTCGGAAACCGAGGCGGAGGCACGCTTAACACTGGATTTTCTCAAAGATCTCCATTGGATTCATTTCCCCTATTTTCATATTCTGAAAATATACCCCAACACCGGAATGGAACGGCTGGCGTTGGCATGCGGCGTCGATAGCGAAGCCATCGCCCAGTCGGCGGATTTGGCCTATCATGAGCTTCCGGAAACATTGCCTTTCCATCACAGTTTTACCCGCAATTTGCAGGCGGAATTCCTGAACGATTATTTTCTCTCCAAACAACGGCTACTGGCTCTACTACCCCTTCAATTACAGGTTCTGGACCGGCGGGAACTCGTCGAAAAATACGATAGTTATCTGCCGGCCACCATTCGTTCCATCGAGTATGTGCTCCGGTTGGCGGATATCCCGCAAGAGGAATGGCCCGAAGAGGTATTCGCAGAACAACCACCGCGCGAACCTGTGTATCTCGATCACATGATCCAGGAACAATTCCCCGCCAATGTTTCCGATACAGACGCGTTACGGGTATTGCTGTTGGATGTGTCGCAATTTTTCAGCGGCTCGTCGGAGAGCATGCTCTATGATGTGGTAGAACCTCCTCTGGGGCTTATGTATTTGCAAACGTATGTAAATAGGCGGTTTGGAAGCCGCGTCTCAGGTAAGATCGCCAAATCCCGGATCGATTTTGATAGTTTCTCTGAATTGAAGCGTTTGATCCTGGAATTTAAACCGCAACTGATCGGTATACGAACGCTCACGTTCTACCGCGATTTTTTCCACGAAGCGGTCGCTCGCATCCGCTCCTGGCGGCCGGATGTTCCGATCGTGGCCGGCGGTCCTTACGCCACCAGCGATTATCTCTCCATTCTGCAAGATGAAAACGTCGATCTGGCAGTATTGGGAGAAGGGGAGGAGACCTTCGGTCAATTGTTGGAAGCCGTGATCGAGTGCCAGGGAACTCTGCCACCGGCGAATATACTTGCCAATATCGCGGGCATCGTCTTTCGTGGCGACCCCGGCTTCAGAAGGAGTCGTAGGGTTGTCCTCTGGGACGAACAGGGCTTCGGGTGCGGCGGCGAAGACGAAGAACCGGCTCTTCCGGTCGCCAGCGATGCCCATGATCTGGCCTATATCATCTACACCTCTGGTTCCACCGGCAAACCCAAGGGCGCCATGGTAGAGCACCGCAATCTGGCGCATCTGCTGGAAGGCGCTCTGAAGATGTTTGATTTCGGAGCCGCGGATGTCTGGACACTCTTCCATTCCTATTGTTTCGATTTTTCCGTATGGGAGATTTTCGGTTCGTTGGTGTCCGGAGGCCGACTGGTGATCGTACCCAGGGCCATGGCGCGTGACAGCAGGGGAGTGCTCGATGAGCTCAAGAAAAAAGCGGTGACCGTGTTGAACCAGGTACCCTCGGCCTTCTACAATCTGGCGCGGGAAGAAGCGGCTCTCGACACAACTGATCTGGCCGTTCGTTCCGTTATATTCGGAGGCGAAGCGTTACTGCCGGCGAAACTCGCCCCGTGGAGGGAAAAATATCCCGACACCCGGTTGGCAAATATGTTCGGCATTACCGAAACCACCATCCATGTCACCTTCCAGGAGATCGCCGAGCAAGAAATCGAGAAGCGCAAAAGCGATATCGGCAAACCTCTGCCCGGCTATCCGGCGTTTGTGATGACGTCGCAGCAGACCATCGCTCCGGTAGGAATTCCCGGCGAATTCTGGGTCGGCGGCGACGGCGTGTGCCGGGGCTATTTGAACAATGTTTCGCTAACCGAAGAAAAATTCGTCTCTATCGCTGTGGAAGGGGAGACTCACCGCCTCTACCGCTCCGGCGATCTGGTGCGTTTGCTCGATAACGGGCGGCTGGAATATCTTGGCCGCATCGATCATCAGGTGAAAATACGGGGTTACCGGATCGAATTGGGGGAGATTGAAGCTCAATTAGCACGCTATCCTGTAATTCGTGAAGCGGTGGCGCTTCCGGTTTCCCGTCAGGACGACGATCCGGTTTTGTGCGCATATCTTGTGCTAAAAGAGGAAGGCAGTGCTCCTGAAGACAGGGATTTACGGGAATTTTTGGCCCGGCGGTTACCTTCATATATGATTCCCGCTTTCTTTGTGCCTATCGACGCCATCCCATTGACCGCCAACGGTAAAATCGACAAGGCCGCGCTTCCGGTTCCGCTGGCTGGGGGTTCCCGGAAAAGACAGGCTCCGCAAAACCCATTCCAGGAGACATTGACGCGCATCTGGGCATCGGTGTTGGCTGTACCCGAAGATGCCATCGATATCGACGACAATTTCTTCGAGATCGGCGGCCATTCATTGAAAGCCACATTATTGGTGGCAAAGATGCGAAAAGAGCTTCACGCCGATTTCCCGGTGCGGGAGATCTTCAATCATCCCACCATCCGGGGCTTCGAAGCGTTCGCTCAAAAGCATGTGGTCATCGATTGGCTTCCGCCTATCGAATCTTCCGATGTCCGGGATCATTACCCCCAGTCATCGGCCCAAAAGCGGTTGTTTTTCCTGGGCCAATTCGACAACATCGGCACCAGTTACAATATCCCGGCTGCCTTCAAAATCGAAGGGCGACTCGATTCCTATCGGTTCCGCGCCGCTCTGGATGAATTGGTGCGCCGGCACGAGGTGTTGCGAACTTCATTCCGGTTGCAGGATTCAGAGCCGGTTCAAATCGTGCATCCCGCCATCGCTATCGAGGCCGAGTCGATCTCGCTTCGAGAGTGGGCTCTGGATCAGGTCATGGTGGCTTTCGTCAGGCCTTTCGATCTGGAATCGCCGCCTCTGATCCGGGTGTGCCTCGTGGACGGCGGGGAAAATGTGCAATATTTATTGTTCGACATACATCATATCATCAGCGACGGCGTGTCGATGTCGGTGTTGATACGGGACTTTATCGCCCTATACTCCGGCAAGGCGCTCAAACCGCTGAATATTCAGTACCGGGACTTTGCCCTATGGCAACAAGATCTGGTACATTCAGGTGTGATCGCCAAACAGGAGTCGTACTGGTTGGAGTTGTACGGCGACCTGAACTCGATGTCGCGACTCCGTTTGCCGTATGATTTCCCCATGCCGGACTATATGGATTTTGCCGGCGATCTGTATGAATTCAAACTGGACGCGGACGTCACCCGGCGCTTCCAGGCGTTGGAGCGGCGATTGGATGTGACGCTGTTCATGAACCTGTTGGCGGCGTTCAACGTGTTGCTGCATCATTATTCGGGGCAGGATGACATCATCGTCGGCACTGCGGTGGCCGGCCGCCGGCATGTGGATTTGCAGGATATCATCGGGTTCTTCGTCAATTCGCTGGCCATGAGGAACGCTCCCTCGCCCCAGAAGAAATTTTCGGATTTTGTGGCAGAGGTTAAGGAGACGACGCTACAGGCTTTTGACAATCAGGATGTGCAATTCGAGGATCTGGTGTTCAAACTGAATCCCAGCCGCGACGCCGGCCGCAATCCGTTGTTCGATGTGGCCTTCGGCTTGCAAAACTTCGACGATCCCGAAGCGGATCGATCCAGCCTCGATGGATTGAATATCTCGCTCTTGAATATGCAACGTAATTATACCACCTTCAATCTAGTGCTCTATGCCAGCGTGAAGGAAGATTGTTTGCATTTCAAGTTCAATTACGCCACCGCTCTATTCAAACGATCCACCATCGAAACATTGTCAGGGCACCTGCTGGAGGTAATCGGCCAGGCGGCGAAAGACCCGGACACAACTATCAAAAATTTTCACCTGTCTCACAATTTTGACGACGCGGCGGCGCAGTCTGATTTTGGAGATCTGGATGATTTTAAAATCTAATAACAATGGGAAGGTACCATGCCAAAAAAAATAGTGTTAGCGTTATTACCCTACTGGAATCCCTTTTTTCCACCCCTGGGGATTTCATGCATCAAAGGAGAATTGCAGACCCACGGCTATGAGGTGAAAACCATCGACGCAAACGTGTTGGAAGAATTCCGCAAGATCTACGACCAATACTTCCAGGTGTTCAGGGACTTTATCCCGGAATACAATCAAGGCAATCTGTACAATATCGGCCACGACGTGATGCAGAACCATATGATGGCCTATCTCAATTATAAAGATCCGCAGGTCTATCGACAGGTGCTGGAATCCCTGGTGCAAAAAACATTCTATTGCGCCTTCCCGGAAGAATTGATCGACCGGTTGGAACCTCCCATCGAGGAATTCTATCAAAAATTGGAATATTTTATGCAGGACCTTTTGGAGCGGGAAACGCCGGATGTTCTGGGACTTTCGGTGTTTAGCGGCGCGTTGCCGGCATCGGTCTTCGCGTTCAAACATTGCCGCCGTCATTTTCCCCATATCAAGACCGTCATGGGGGGCGGAATCTTCGCCGAGCACCTGGCGCCCGGTTCGCCCAATTACCACCACTTTTTGGAAGAAACCGTAGAATATATCGATAAACTCTTCATAGGCGAAGGGGAGGTGCTGCTGCTGAAATACCTGCGGGGTGAATTGCCGGATTCCAAACGGGTATATACTCTTCAGGACATCGACATGGAGACCATGGAAATCGCCGCCGCCCAGGTACCGGATTTCTCCGACTATGATTTTAGCTATTACCCGCAATTGGCGTTCTATACCTCCCGTTCCTGTCCCTTCAAGTGCGCGTTTTGTTCCGAAACCATTCAATGGGGAAAATTCCGCAAAAAAGACGGGGCTCAGGCGGCGCGCGAGTTGATCTCGCTGCACCGGAAACACAAGCACCAATTGTTCTTGATGGGAGATTCGCTGATGAATCCCACCATCACTAGTTTCTCCAATGAGTTGTTGAAATTCGAGGAGGCGGTCTATTGGGATGGGTATCTGCGCATCGATAAAAATGTCTGCGATATGGGAAACACGTTTTTATGGCGGCGGGCCGGTCTATTTCGTGCCCGTTTGGGGATCGAGAGCGTGTCGCCGCGAGTGTTGGATCTGATGGATAAACATCTCAGCGTGGACGATATCCGCAAGGCGGTCTCAGCTCTCGCAGGAGCCGGAATTAAGACCTCCACCATGTGGCTCATCGGTTTCCCCGGCGAGACCGAGGAGGACTTCCAGGCCATGTTGGATTTTCTGGAAGAGATGAAAGACGACGTCTACCAGGTGGATTGCAACACCTTTCGCTATTTTCTCAAAGGCCAGGCCGGCTCGGATCATTGGGGTTACAAAAATGAGCCGCTCTACCCGGAAGACACCGAACGGATGTTATTGATCGAGCACTGGAAGTTGGACTGCCAACCTACCAGGGAGGAGACCTACGACCGCCATTGCCGGTTGATGGAGCATTGCAGAAAATTGGGAATCCCCAATCCCTACTTCATGCTTGACGCCTACAAAGCGGATGAGCGCTGGAATGCGTTGCACGAAAACGCCGCGCCATCCATCATTGAATTCAAAGGGGATAGTTATGTGGACGAATGCAAGCGGATCCAGCCTTACCGGTTGGCTGTGCAAACCGTTGAAGACGACGGTGATTTTTGCCTGTAGATAGATTAAAAAAAAAAGGAAGGACGCGCTATGGAACGTAAAACAATGACCCAGGGTATGGCGGTTGCCGCCGGCCAAAAAAATAAGGAGCGGGATTTCTGGCTCGATACATTCACGGGAGGAATAGAAAAAGCGGTGTTTCCCTCCGATAAAGTTGCCAGGGGCGCCTCGCCCGCAGGAAGCCTTCGATCGCTCGACATCGAATTCCCAACTCCAACCGTGGAGCGGATGCTTCAAATTGCCAATCAATCGGATTTCAGACTGTTTGTGATTTTGTCGGTGGGCTTGAATGTTCTGCTACACAAGTATACCGGCCTCGAAGCCATTGTCACCGGGTCGCCCATCACCCGGCAAGAAACGGACGGGAACCTCATCAATACGGTCTTGCCGTTGAAAAACACCATTACCGGCGACTCCACCTTCCGCAGTGTGTTGGGAGCGGTGAGAAATACTGTGATGGAGGCATCGGAACATCAAAATTATCCTCTCCAGGTCTTGATGAACAAGCTCGAGCTTCCCTGGACCCAGAAAGAGTTCGGTCTCTTTGATGTGGCGTTGCTGCTCGACAATATCCATAAAGAGTCCTATCTCTCTCATCTACCGCTCAAAATGAAGTTTTCTTTCACTCTTGACGGCGATAATTTTTCGGGAAAGGTTTTTTATTGCCCCGAATCTTATAGCGAACAGATGATGCATCGGATCATCGTTCATTACGGCAATCTGTTGGATTGGCTCTTCGCCCATGCCGACGATCCCATCAGGGACGCCCGCTATTTGACTGAGGAAGAACTGCACTATTATAAAGATGAAGCCTTCGATAACCTGGAACGTTCGCGACCGGTGATTCGTTCCATTATGGACGTGGCGGCCGGGGCGCCGGAAGAGCCGGCTCTGGAATGCGGCGAAGAATCGCTGAGCTATGGCTCGCTTGACCGTGAAAGCAACCGGTTGGCCAATTATTTGATTGAGGTGAAAAATGTCGGCAGAGGTGTTCTGGTCGGTATTCTTCTGGATAATTCCATCGAAGCGGTAATAGCCATTCTCGGTATTCAAAAAAGTGGCGCAGCTTATGTTCCTATCGATCCTTCCTTTCCCGAAGCCCGCATCGCTGCCATCATCGACGACGCAAACATCGGTGTTTTGATTTCGGAAAAACGTTATATTCGCACTCTCAACCGTCTGCAATGGCAATGCCGCACGCTGCATTCCTTCATCTGCCTGGACAGCGACGATGTGTATAGTGAAAGCGAGCAGGAACAAAACGCGTTGATGGATGTGAAACTCTGGGAATATGTGGCCCACACCGCCAACGATGACATCACCGGCGGCGGCTGGCTCACGAGCTTTACCTCCGAACCGTTCTCGCGAAAGGAAATGGATGAGTATGGTGAGAACGTGATGCAAAAGCTCAAACCTTTACTGAACCCGGAGCTGAGGGTTCTCGAAATCGGCTGCGCTTCGGGTATCACCATGTACCGGGTGGCTCCATTGGTGGGCTATTATCACGGCACCGACCTGTCCCCAACCATGATCGAGAACAACCGCGTTCATCTCACGTCCAATCGGCACATGAACATCGGACTCGAAGCCTTGCCGGCCCACCGCATCGGCGAGGTGACGGAGAAGGATTTTGGACTGGTAATCATCAATAGCGTTGTGCAGGCGTTTCATGGGCACAATTATTTGAGGCGGGTGATAGGCGATGTGATTGATTTGATGGGTGAAGAGGGCTATTTGTATGTGGGCGATGTGATGGATCAGGATTCGAAGCAGGCGCTCATCGACGAAACCATGTCGTTCCGCCGGCAAAGCGGCGACAAATCGCAACGTACCAAAACCGATTGGGACTCGGAACTTTTTGTCTCCCGCGCGTTTTTCCAGGACCTGGCCCGGGAATTTCCTCACATTGTGTCCGTGGAATGCTCGAAAAAAATCCATACTATCGAAAACGAGCTAACCAAATATCGCTACGATGTGATCATCAAAATCAAAAAAGGCGAGCGATCCACTGCGATCCCCGGTACTAGACATAAATACCAGGAGGACAGGCGCGTGTTGGATGGCGTGTCTATTGATGCCCCGGCTGTCAATGTCGAAGCTGAAGATGCGGCTTACGTTATCTACACCTCCGGCACCACCGGTAAACCAAAAGGGGTGGTGGTGGAACACCACAATCTGTCAAATTATGTGAAATGGGCTTCCGGCGCGTATGGAGTCGATGCTGGCGTGCGTTTTCCACTCTATACGTCGCTATCTTTCGACCTTACGATGACCTCCATTTTTGTTCCTCTCGCCTGGGGCGGCGTTGTCGTAATTTACAAATCGGAACATAAGGAGGCGTCCATTCAAGAGATCATTCGGCAAAACCGCGTGCACAAAATCAAGTTGACCCCGTCTCATTTGAAATTGATACTGGACATGGAGTTGCCTCCGGCGGAAGACCTGATGCTGGATACCCTGATATTGGGAGGAGAAAATCTAGAGACCCTGCTCGCAAGCGACGTTCACGAAGCGTTTGGGGGGCAGGTGCGCATTTTTAATGAATACGGACCCACCGAAGCTACGGTAGGCTGTATGATTCATCGCTTCGATCCCGTCTCGAAGCGCGGACTTTCGGTTCCCATCGGCGTCGCTATCGAGAACACTTCCATTTATCTACTTGATCGGGATTTAAAACCGGTTCCCACCGGCGTGACCGGAGAGATCTATATCGCCGGAGCGGGAGTCGCCCGCGAGTACCTGGGCGAACCGGAAATGACCGCAGAGCGGTTCATCGAAGATCCGTTCCGCAATGGGTTTCACATGTACCGTACCGGCGATCTGGGGCGTCGTTTGAGTGACGGCTCGTTGGAATTTTTAGGGCGCGCCGACCAGCAATTGAAAATCAAAGGTTACCGCATCGAACCATCGGAAATTGAACAAAAAATCCGCGATTACCGCGAAACCGGTTCGGTGGATCTCAACCGCGAGGCCCGGCTTTTTTCCGGCGGTCAAGAAGATGTCGCAGTCTGTTCCCGTTGCATGCTCACATCTCGTTATCCCGGCATTCAATTCGACGGCGACGGTGTTTGCAGCGTGTGCCTCGAGTATGAATCGTATAAAGATAAAAGTGACAACTACTTTAAAACCAACGAAGATTTTCCGCGTATGGTGAGGGAAGCCTCCGCTCGAACAAACAGCAAGTACGATTGTTTGCTTCTGTTCTCCGGCGGCAAAGATAGTTCCTACGTGCTCTACCGGATGGTGGAGATGGGTTTGCGGGTGTTGGCCTTCACCTTTGATAACGGCTATCTTTCAGATGTGGCGTTGCAAAATATCAGGCTCA
>JAHELQ010000128.1 GCA_024644125.1 Candidatus Aminicenantota bacterium
TGTTTTCGAAGAGGTGTTCGGTAAAGCAAATAATTCACTTTTGTTGCGACATATGTTCACACATCCGGAAGAGGGAAAATTCAGTTACGAAGAATTTTGCTCCGAGCTGGAACGGAACCGTTTAAAACTGTATGACAATCATTATTGTTTCTATGGATATTATATCCTGGGTGTTGCGGAAAAAATGCCCGGGTAAGAGGTGAAGAAGCATGAAGAATATGAACTGGAAAAAAAAAGTAATAATCGGCTTATCCATCGGATTGGCGCTCTGGATTTTTTCCGCGATGTTTGGCGGAGGAGATTCTGCCAACCGTGAATACAAAACCGTTCAACCGGAAAAGTTCACTAGAAAAGTAGCCACCACAGGCATCGTAAAAGTGAAAGACGAGATTGAAATCAGGTCCGGAGTTGCGTGCCAGATTAAGGAATTCCTGGTGGATGAAGGCGATCAGGTGACCGCGGGCCAGGCGTTGTTGCGATTGGACGACTCGAACTACAAACGGGCCGCGGAACAGGCGGAGCTACGTGTCGGCACCGCTAAGAACTTCCTTGAAAAGGCTTTGAAAGAGCATGAAGCCCGAACTCTCGAGTTGCAATTGGCCGTAGATAACCTTGATATGGCGGCGTCTGTTTTCAAGGATGCGGAATTGCAGCTCCAACGGTACCAAAATCTCTTCAACAAAAATGTCCTTGCAAAAAAGAACCTGGAAAAAGGCGAGCTGGATCTTCAGAATGCCCGAACCGGCCTCAGTCACGCGCAGACCAACAAAGAATTGGCGCAAATCAACCTGGAACTCAACAACAGGCAAATCGGCGATGCGAAAAACGAACTTCAAAATGCCCGGATTTCGTGGGAAGAGGCCCTGGACAATTTGAACAAATGTACGGTAAAGAGCGACATTGACGGTATGGTATTAAAAAAGCTCGTTGACGATACGGTTTATGTGACTGTAGGCACGCCTCTTGTGGCTGTCGGCAATATCGATGGATTGATTCTGGAGATGGAAGTGGACGAAGGCGATATCGGCGAAGTCAAAATCCGGCAGGTCGTTGAAATTGAAGTGGAATCAGTGGTGAATGCGATTCTAATTGGCGATATTTACAAGATCGCCCGCAAGGCGGATGTAGACAACAATGTCAGTTATTTTCCAGTGGAGGCCTCCTTCAAGGATGAGCAGGGTATGTTGAAACCCGGCATGACCCTGGATGCCCAAATCCTGACCGTTGTACGTGACGATGCCCTGGTGGTGCCTTTGACTGCCGTTGTGAGAGAAAAATCCGCCGAGGGGCGCGGCAGTTGGGTATTTGTCCAACGGGAAAACGGCGATGTTCAACGAATTTCCGTCGATACCGGGGCAGACAATAACAGGGATATTATCATCGAGAGCGGTCTTGCGACTGGCGATAAAGTTATAATCGGGAATTATGAGCAAATACAGAAATTGAACGATGAGGTGAACAAATGAAGTTTTTAATCGCTTATCATACCAAGACTGGAAATAACGCCCGTCTGGCGGAGGCCATCGCAGGCGAACTGAAAAATCACGGCGTGGACGTTGAAATGATCCGGGTCAAACCCAGGGTCGAGGTGCCGATACCATTGGTGGGTTTTCAGGGGCAATTGCGGATGACTGCAAAGCTAAAAGAAGATTACGATATCAGCGGGTATGACCGGTATATCTTCTGCGGTCCAGTGTGGGCCGGAGGGGTCTCGCCGGTGTTGAAAGGGTTGATCGGCTCCTCTGGATGCCTGGATGGGAAAAAAGCCTATATCGCTTTGTGTTGTCTGAGTCCCGCTGTAGGGGCGATGAACACCCTGGCCTCGTTACTCGAGGCGCAGGGCGCGTTGGTGATGGGGAAAAGCCGCCTCCAGGCCCAGGAGGCGAAGAACGAATCGATATTCGTCAATTATGTGAAAGATGTTGTTGAAGGTTGCTTGAATTAATTCTGCAATCGTGTAAAAATATAAAATCAAACAATACTCGAAAAGAGGAGCAAACCAATGAAAATTTTAGCTATTGCAACTGCTGCATTTGGAATCTTAGCGCTTGGATGCGGGGTGACTATGTTTGTATTGAAAATTAAAGATGCGGTTGTGGGACACATGATCCTGGGCGGCATTACCGTTGTATTGGCCGTCATCCTTGCCGTACTTCACATTATCGGCAAGTAATCGTTATCCAACACTTTTTTCCTGACCGGTTCGCCTGATCGATTCCTCTCCCCGAAGGAGAGGTAATCGTGGGCGATAGGTAGTTTTATCCTTTTTTTATTCTAAGAATATCATTCAACGAGGGAGTAGCGGATGAAAATAATACTATATCTTGTGATGGCGTCGCTGTTGACCGTTTCCATTTTTCCCCGGGAGGGGCAAGCGGTGGAGTTGACAATTGAAAAAGCGATCGGGCTCGCCCTGGAAAACAACGCCGATTACCTCATAAGCAAACATGAGGTCGGGCAATCAAAGGCCCGGTTACGGCAAAACCTTGGATTCCTGCCGCAAGTCACCCTCGAGGGCACCAAAACATTGAACGAAAAATTGATGGAAATCGAAATTTCACCTTTTGGGGGCAGTGACGGCAATCAACGAGTGACATTGGATTTTACGATGGACTATGAGTTCACCTTCCAGATCGTACAACCACTTTTTTCCGGCGGGAAGATACTTTTTAACCTGAAAAACGCCGGTTTGGATGTGCAGATCGCGAAAGAACGGTTCAACTATGCCCGGGCCCAACTGACTGTGGACGTCAAAAAAGTGTTCTACAATATCCTGGTGCTGAAAGAATTGCGGGAGGCACATCTCGAGGCGCTGAAAACATCGGAGGCTAATTTACGCAGTGTCGGGGAACGTTACAACAATGGCCTGGTGCCGAAATTCGATGTGTTGCGGGCCGAACTTTCCGTCGCTTCGGTGAAACCCAATCTATTGAAAATAGAAAAAATGCTGAAATTATCCCACCTCAATCTGAAGTCCATGATCGGGCTTCCCGAAGATACAGAGGTGACGCTCGTGGGAGAATTGAACCGAGGTACTTTCGAGCTGGAACTCAAAGATGTAAGCAACGCTGCACGGCAGAATAATTCAGATATCCGCCAAATGGATATGCAGTTAAAAAAGGCCGCCAATTTACTGAAAATCGCGTACGGCCAATTTTTACCGGATATTTCTTTCGCCGCCAGCTATAGCTACAGGTCTAACACTTTCAATTTGGAGAAAAGCAATTGGGAAGATTATTACACAGTGGCTCTGGGAGTTAAAGTCCCAATATTCACTGGGTTGAAGCGAAGCGGGAAAATCGGCGAATTGAAAGTACTGGGAAAAATAATGGCATTAAAATCTCAAAAAGTCAACGACGACACCCGCCTTCAGGTGCAGGACCTTTTTATGACCATCGAGGAAGAGTATGAAAATATGAAGGCTGGGCTCAAGAATATCGAAATGGCGGGTGAAGGTGTCAAGATGGCGGAATCCGCTTACCATGAAGGTTTGATCTCCATTCTGGAACTCAACTCTTCCAATACTGAATTGGTGAAAGCGAAGGTCGATTACATCCAGGCTCTCTATAATTATAACACGGCGGTTTTTGAACTGGAAAAAGTTTCCGGTTGCCAGTTTCAAAGATTTCAATCAAAAAATTAGCTTCTAATAGATCATTAAAAAACGGAGGAAAAAATGGATTTAAATTCACGTGACGAAGTGTGGAGTTTTATAAAAAATGTTATTGAATCGATTCAAAATGATCCAGCCGCCCAGGCCTTGATTCCGGAAAATAAAGGCATTGTGGTTGCCACAAATATCACTGATCTGGATATCGTCTATACCGAACGGATCGGATTCGGGAAATACGAGTTGATCGAAGGCAAGGCCGACGATACCGAGGTGACGCTCTCGCTAAGTAGCGAGACTCATTACAAAATCCAGATGGGGTTGGCCAATCCCATGGCCTGCGCAGTCAACAACAAATTGGTGATCGATGGTATTCCTTTCAAACTCTTGAAGGGTCAAAAAATCAATGATGAATTCAAACGTGTATATAAAGAAAAAATGAATGCGGGAGAATGACATTGACAGAGTTTTTTTCCTGTTCTCTATGCTGCAAAATATTAGATGGAGGGGAGAGGCGGGTACTCTGCCTCTCTCCTCTTTTTTTGTTCTTTATAATCCTGGCGTCGATTGCACTCCCTGGTTTAGCGAACGAGTCGGAGACCGTGAACCTTACAGTTGTTGCGGTTAATTTAAAAAACGGCGAAGGCTCGGTAGTCATGACATTGTGTGGTTCTCAAAAAGAATATGTTTCGAAGCGCGCTTCGACAGAGGCCTTCAGACATATCTCCACCAGTATTTCCAACAACCGGGCAGAGTATGTTTTTACCGATATCCCGCCGGGTAAGTACGCAATCAAATTATTCCATGATGCCAATGATAATGGGGAGATGGATACCAATTTTTTGGGAATTCCCAAGGAAGGATTCGGTTTTTCCAATAATGCCAAAGGATTTATGGGGCCTCCGGGCTTTATGAAGGTGGCGTTCGAAGTTACCGCCGGTACCCCAGTGATTGAGATTGAAGTGAAATATTTATAACTGTAAGAGGAGCTTACAATGGAAATAAAGAAGATTAAAATCATTACCCCAAACAAAAAGGCTACCCATGCGGAATCCTTTCCCATGGCGCCGCCGGTTCTGGCTTATCTCGCCGCTTTGGTTCCCGGCGATATCGATGTGGAATTGTTCGATACGACCAAAGATCCCATTGACTACGATAGCCATTCGGACCTGGTATGCATTTCTTTTATGACGCCTATGGCCCAACAGGCTGAAAAAATCGCCAGACGTTTCAGAGAGAAAGGCGTGCGGGTGGTGGTGGGGGGAAATCATCCCACCTTCAATCCCAACGAAGTGAAACAGTTCGCCGATACAGTCTTCATAGGCGAAGCGGAAGACAATTTCCCAAAAATGTTCGAACATCTAAAAAATGATGAATTTTATGATTTTTATATATGTGGTGATTACGATTATATTCCCAATCTGGATCAATTGAATGGGAAGGTGTTTCATTTAAAGCATCGCCCCACTCTCGATAACTCACCCATTCCCCGCAAAGATCTCCTAAAAAACAAGTACCGTTTCGACACCATTCAGACCACGAGAGGATGCCCGTTTGCATGCGATTTTTGTAGCGTGACTCTGGCTCAGGGTGGGAAAATCAGGTCCCGCCCACTCGAAGTGGTAAAAAAAGAGGTCCAATCTCTTGGCAAAACTTTTTTTATGATCGACGATAACTGCTTTACCGCGCCTCATATCGTCGAAATTTTGAAGGAATTGATCAAGAGCAAGAAAAAAAGGCTCTGGGGAGCGTCCGGTTCACTGTCCGTGGTCAATCATCCAAAATGCGACGAAATATTAAAATTGGCGGCTAAAAGTGGCCTGAGATTACTGATGGTTGGGATCGAGTCTGTCGAAAAGGCGAATCTCTTAAGCTGCAATACGGCAAAAAAGATCGGACATAAAGGTGAGCCGAATATTGAATTCACCAAGAACGCCATCAAAAAAATCCAGAGTTACGGTATAACTGTCGTGGGTTTCATGATGTTCGGTTTTTTTGACGAGGAAGGCACGATATTCGAAAAAGCCTATCGGTTCATCAAAGAAACCAACATCATTCCGCTCCCGGGCATTGTGCAATTGTTGCCTAAAACAAAATTGTACTATCGCCACCAGGACTATTTGATCCCCAGGCGCCTCGGGCAGTACGACCTGTTTGGAGAACCGTTCATCACCCATTATATCAACAAACTCACGCCGTACGAGCTGGAGTCGGGCCTTTTGAATATCGAAAAGAAAATGTATAGTTGGCGACGGATATTTACCCAACTCATTCATACCAAACCCGGCGGCGCCCAGGTTTTGTCGTTGGCGATTCTTTTGGCGATGAGACGGATCTCGCGTTATTATTTGAAAAAACTGGAAGAGATTCGGTTGCCGGATGAGGAACAATTGCTGGCGCCCAAATTCCTCGAGCTTAAAAAAGCTGCCGAGTAGCGCCTCCGGCACTATTTCTCAATTCTGCTAAATCCCAATGGCAGACGTGCGGTTCCGGAACGGTGAATGATTATACAAGGAGGTCTATCGATGAGAATTGAACAAAGAAGTCAGCCTATACACACGTGGCTCAAAGTCATGATTATTATCGCGAACCTGGTGATCCTGTTCGCGATGACCAGTAGTGTGGTATTCCCTTTCCAGGATGGGGGCGATATCGCGGCGAAGTATACTAGCATTCTGGAAAATCCATTTAACTACAGTGTACGGTTTGTGTTTTTTTCGGTTTTGTCGATCCCTGCGGTGGTGATTTTGGTGATTTTAGCTTTCTACACCGACCGGGGAGATAAAACCAGTCTTTTGGATGTCAGCGGGGTAATTTTTTTGGTCCCCTACATTATATTTGTCTCTATTGGGTATTGTTCCCAGTATTTGATTTTCCCATATATGGTGAAGCATTTTGGGTTGGCGCAGATCAATGTCATCGATGCCTGGTGCTTCACCTCCAGGGGTTCGATCCCTTACCCGTTCGCTTTGATCGGATACGCGTTTTACGGGATCGGCGCATTTTTTATCGGATACAAGTTCCTGTTCGAAAAGGGCGCGGCCCGGGGGATGGCGCTATTGCTCTATATCCAGGGTATTTTCTCACTATTGGCGATTATTTTTCACGCTCTGCATTTCCGTCATGAAGGCGAGATTTGCTCGATCATCAGCGGCGCATTGTCTGTGCCCTATTTCCTGACGCTGTATGTGGCCGGGAAAAATATACGTTTTATAAAGAATTGATGGGGCCTTTCGCGGCTCCAGGTTTTTCCCAAAAGGAGTGGAATATGAAAGGAATTATATTGGCAGGTGGTCACGGCACTCGTTTGTATCCAATCACTATCCCGATTTCCAAACAATTACTCCCGGTATATGATAAACCGATGATCTACTATCCTCTGTCAACATTGATGCTCGGTGGTATCCGGGAGATACTCATTATCTCGTCTCCCGAGGAATTGCCGCGGTTTCAAAAGTTGTTGGGAGACGGCTCTGCCTGGGGCATTTCGTTGCGCTATAAAGCCCAAACGGAACCCCGTGGATTGGCGGATGCGTTTATCCTGGGCGAGGATTTCATCGGCGACGATTCGGTGTGCTTGATCCTGGGCGATAATATATTCTATGGGCATGATTTGTGGAAAATGCTCTCCGATACCGCGCGGGTGGAAGACGGGGCGGTGGTGTTCGGATATTATGTCAGAGATCCGGAACGGTATGGTGTGATTGAATTCGATAGTGTAGGGAATGCCCTTTCGATAGAAGAAAAGCCGGCGAGTCCCAAATCCAATTACGCTGTTGTAGGCCTTTATTTTTATGATAACGATGTCGTTCAAATCGCCAAAAACATCAAACCCTCCAGGCGCAATGAATTGGAAATAACGGATGTGAATAACGAATACTTGAAAAAAGGCAAATTGAAGGTCAAACTCCTTGGGAGAGGTTACGCATGGTTCGATACCGGCACCCACGAGTCGCTGGTAGACGCGTCCATGTTCGCCAAAACCGTCGAGGAGCGGCAGGGTTTGAAAATCGCTTGCGTGGAAGAGGTGGCTTACCGGATGGGATATATCGATAGAGACCAGTTCCGTGAGCTTGGAAGATCATTGGAAAAAAGTGAATATGGGAAATATATCGTCACGATCGCCGGTCTTCAGAATGACGCCTTGTCGTTTTGATTTCTTCGACATCATAAGGGGTGAAAAAGATGACATTTCCAAGAAATCCAAAAGCGGTACTTGTCACCGGAGGAGCCGGATTCATCGGTAGCAATTTTATTCGTTCGCTCTTCAAGAATGAGTTATTCAAGGGGGTTGTGGTAAACCTTGATTGCCTGACCTACGCCGGGAACCTGGAAAACCTGGAAGAGGTGGAACGGGACTTCGGAGGCGAGCGATATTTTTTCGAAAAGGCCGGTATCAACGATAGAGACCTGCTCGAACAAATCTTCGACCGCCACGGCATAGACGCCGTTGTCCATTTTGCCGCGGAATCCCATGTCGATCGCTCGATCCATGGACCCGGAGAATTTATCCAGACCAATATCGTTGGTACCTTCTCAATGTTGGAAACCGCCAGAGCCGCATGGAATGATCGGCGTGATGTGGTGTTTTACCATATCTCCACCGATGAGGTGTACGGATCCCTGGGGGACGAGGGGCACTTCTTCGAGAACACTCCTTATGCTCCCAACAGTCCCTATTCCGCATCCAAAGCTTCGGCAGATCATTTGGTGAGAGCCTACTTTCATACCTACGGTTTACCTGTGGTGATATCCAATTGTTCCAACAATTACGGTCCGTACCAGTTTCCGGAAAAACTCATCCCTTTGATGATCTTGAATGCCCTGGAGGGAAAACATCTACCAATCTATGGGGATGGAAAAAATGTGCGCGATTGGCTTTTTGTCGAAGACCATTGCTCCGCCATAAACCGGATCCTCATGTACGGAGAAGCGGGAGAAACCTATAATATCGGAGGGGAGAACGAACGGCAAAATATCGATATCGTCCACCGGATATGTGAAATCCTTCAGGAAAACTGTCCCCCCGAAAAGAATGATGCGTTTGGCCAAAACGGAATCCGCCATTACCGTGATCTGATAGTCTATGTCAAAGATAGGCCCGGTCATGATCGCCGCTACGCAGTCAATTGCGACAAGTTAAAAGAGAGTCTGGGGTGGAGCCCATCCCTGACGTTTGAGGAGGGACTACGGCTCACTGTTCGCTGGTACCTGGACCATGAGGATTGGGTCCGGCATATCCGTACCGGCGAATATAGCTCCTGGCTCGACAAAAATTACGGGAAACGATAAAAAAGGAGTGTTAACATGAGAATTTTATTAATCGCCAGCCCTGCCCATGGGATTTTGTTCACCGGTAGCAGCCTTCCGCATCTCGGATTACTATCCATCGCTTCAAACCTGGATCCCAGGCACGATGTCCGCATCATCGATGATTACGGACTCAGGAGCGGGACCAATATCGCTGCCACTGTCAGGGAATTCAAGCCTCAGGTCGTAGGAATTTCCGCCATGACATTCCAGTACAAAACCGCGAAAGAAATCGCCCGAAGAATCAAAGAGATCGACAATGGCATCATCCTTGTGCTAGGCGGCTATCACGCAACCGTTCTTCACCGAGAGGTCCTGGAATCGGAGGATAAGCATCTATTTTCGTACCTTGTGAGGAACGAGGGGGAGCGTACCTTTGATCTACTCGTGAACGCGCTGGAAACAAACGGCGATCTGACCGGGATCAAGGGGATATCTTATTTCGACGGCCAGACGGTTTATCATAATGAACCCCGGGAGCGGATGGATTTGGAAGAGATCAAACCGCCCCGCCGGGATATGCTCAAAGGGCGGAATTATTATTTTGCCAATCCTGTGCAGGAGAAAATGGAAAATATCGCCATCATCGAGACCTCCAGGGGCTGCCGCCAGAAATGCAATTATTGCAGCATCAAGATCATGTATAGCGGAACCTACCGCGCCTACAGCATCGACCGGGTAATCGACGATCTAAAATTCATCAAAGAGGTGAATCCCAATATTACGCAGATCGCCATCGTGGACGACAACATCACCCTGGATGTGGACCGGTTCGCCGCCCTTTGCGATAAAATAGTGGAAAACCGCCTCAACAACATGAAGTATTTCGCCCAATGCAGTCCTATCGGCATCTCTCAATCCGAGGAATTGGTGAAAAAAATGAAAAAAGCCGGCTTCACCTCGGTGTTTTTGGGCATTGAAAACAACAACGCCAAGAATCTAAAGTTCCTGGGAAAGGGAGATACCAGAGACCATGCGAAAATCGCGACCGACTTCCTGAATAAACATGATATCGCAACCTGGGGCGGAATCATGATCGGTCTGCCGGATGATACCGAAGAGACCATCAAAGATATTTACCGGTACCAACACAGTCTGGGTGTCATGATGTACGCCTGCCAGATCGTCACTCCCTATCCCAAAACCGAATTGAGGGACATGTATGATCAGCAGGGACTCATCGTCAACTTTGACCGCTTCGAAATGTATGACGGCTATTGGCCCAATATCAAGACCAACCATCTATCTGAATTCGATCTTTATTACTACCGCTTTCTCCAGGAAATCAAATATTATCTTTTATACCGCAGTTACAACCGGTTTCTCCGCCGGAATTTCCCCCTCAGATTCATTCGGGATGTGTTGTTGAATCCGTTTAAATATCTGTTCTTGCGGGCCTGTATGATCGGCGGTAAGCGTAAATTCGTGGAAAAATTGTACCATAAACAAAAAAACCAATACCTGGCTGCCATGGATATCAGTATGTATTTCTAAAATGACACACTCAGAATGGAGGAAATAAATCATGAAGAAATTGGTATATAATTTGATGTTGATTATGACCATCGTGTTTTGTATCGGAGCGGTATTATCTGTCATTCCTATGTCCTCCGCCCCGAAAGAATGTTGGGTGGGCTATAAAGCCTATTGTCCCTTCGCCCCCATCAGCACAGTCCTGCTACTCATGATCGCAGGTGGAATTTGTCTGGTGAGGGAAAGAAAATTCAAAGTCGAAAAATAATTCCGAGGGGGAGTTCCACCCGTTTCTCACACCTCGCCGGTAGGAACGGGGGGACCCCGCCCGGTTCCCTATCCCCCTGGGTCTTGGGTACTGCGCTGGCGGTGTTGTGCATGTGTTCCGTTTCCGCCATGTTCAACGCCGTTTCCATGTCCAACGTCATCAATCAATTGACTGCGCATTTCTCCATCGACTATGACACCGCCAGCAAAATAATTTATTATCAGATGTATGCCTATGGAATTACGGCATTGTTCGTCGTTGTGGTGAATAAACTGATCACCCGCTATGGGACATTGATTTTGGCGATGGCATTGGTGGGGGTGTTGAACCTGGCAATCGTTTTTTGTCGCGATTTTCAATCCATTCTCCACCTCCGGCTCCTATATGGGATCGCTTCCTCTATGGTGGTGCCCACAAGCCTCACCATGATTCGCGACCTGTTTCCCGGCAGTCAGAATTCCAAATTGGGTTACCTTTTGGCGGTCAATTCAATATTCGGAATCCTGGCCACCGTTCTAAGCGGCTATCTTCCATGGCGGACCCTGTTTTTGATCCCCTCGATCCTGGCGGCGCTCACGTTGGTATTATTGATCGCGGTGTTTCCATACCGGCAGTTGACCGCCATCGACCGCGCGGATCCATTTCGGTTGAAGCGGAAAATCCAGAACTACGCCGTGATATTTCGTAAAAAAGAGAAACGCGATGTCTTTGCCCTCATTTTTGTCAACAGTTTTATCGGGGCGGGGTTCTACGCCTATCTGGGTTTTTACCTGAAACAACGATTCAACCTATCGCTCGCTTTTGTGGCCATGATTCTCACTTTCTCCATTATCGGCTCCA
>JAHELQ010000629.1 GCA_024644125.1 Candidatus Aminicenantota bacterium
TGATGTTCCTGTCGGACACGTTATTGAGCGCGCCCCCCTATTCTTTTTCCATCGGTACGCCGCGGGAAGATGACCGGCGGAGCGGGCATGTGGCGTTGGAGCGGGACGAGAACGCCTGGGAAATCTGCAACGCCCTCAAATCCAGAGGAGTGATCCCCGACTTCCGGGGACCCAATGTGATCCGTATCGCCCCCATCGCGCTTTACAATACTTTTGCTGAAGTACGCAACGTCGTGCTCCACCTACGCGACATCATCGACTCGGGCGAATACCGGGAGTATTTGGGATTACGATCCGCCATCACGTGATCATCTTGTTTTTAAGCTTGCCAACTTTTGATCCAATTCTTTGTTGCCGGGATTTTTTTGCAGGCCAGTTTCCAAAACCTGCCTGGCCTTTTTAGTATCCTTAAGTTGAACCAGGGCATCCGCCAGACGGGAGAAGGAGATGATTGAATTGGGGTACTCCTCGGTATTCAGTTGTAACATAGCGACTGCTTCCCTATTTTTTCCTGCACTGAGCAAACGGCTCCCCAATTGATAGAGCATGGACTCTCCGAAGAAATATTCGCCGGGTTTCTCTTTTTTCAATGTCCGGTATTGTGCAACAGCAGCGTCGATTCCTTTTTTAGCCAGAATCCGGCCAAGCTCCACATGCGTCAACTTCATAGGCGCCTTCGGTTCGATTCCCATACAGGCATCCAGTATCAGTTGGCACACAGTGAACGATTGAAAGGTTTCGGAGTTGCCCATCACAACCACCGCCAGGGAAAGCGACGGCACCATCGCAAAATAGGTACGGAAGCCTACGTCGCCGCCGCCGTGCCCAGTGGTGGGAACTCCCCGGTGCACTCCCATGAACCAACCGAGACCCAACGCCTGGTAAGGGCCGATTTTTATCTCCTGCTTCCAGAGGGAGTCGTAGCTTCCGGGCTCCAGTATTTTTTTGTCTTTGTATTGGCCCTTGTTCAAATTGGCGGATGCCCAGTGCAGCATTTCAAGAACGCTGGAATGAAGAGTCGAGCTGGCGGCGTGGGCGCGATGGTACGGATAGATGGGACTCTTTATTATACTGAAATCCCCTTTGGTATCAATCACGTGAGGCGAGATGGATAAGATGGCTGAAACATCTTGTTTTAAAAACGTGCTGTTTGTCATCTCCAGAGGCAGGAATATGTTCTCTTTGAGGTACTCCTCGAAGCTCTGCCCGGAGACGATGGAGATCACGTCCGCCAGAATGTCGTAGCCAATATTGCTGTAGCGGAACGCCGCGCCGGGATTGGACACTAGATGGGCCGTTGCCAGACTCTGAATGAAGCGGCGATTGGCCAACGGGTCGTATTCCGGCTTGTCCCAATGGTAATCGTCGGTATCCGGGAGACCGGAGGTATGGGTCAACAAGTGTTTGATGGTGATCTGCTTGAATCGAGGATCCGCCATTTCAAAATAGGGCAGATGTTTTTGCAGCGGGTCGTCGAGTGCGATCTTCCCTTTTTCCACCAATTGCATGACCGCGGTCGCCACAAAAGGTTTGGACACAGAAGCCATGTGGAACAACGAATGGGAGGTCACCGGCTCACCGGAATCCAATTCCCGCTCGCCGAAACCGCGAGCATAGACCACTTTGCCATCTTTCAAAACACCGACCGCAAAGCCGGGCGTGTAAAACAGATCCAGTAAATCCGGAAGCAATAGATCCAGAGTTTTACGCAGTTGTTTCTCGTCTAATTTGGGAATGTTTTTTCCCGGAGCAGTCTGGCCATACATACCCTTTGCAACAATAAACACCATCAATAGCGCACTGATTGTCCATCTTACCTTTTTCATCTAAAAATACCTCTGAAGATATTTTTATCATTATTGCAGGAAAAAATCAAATCATATTGATAAATTCCACTGACAAACAACCTTGACAAAACGTTCCGGTTCGGGCATTATGGAATTTTACCGAGGCGAGAAAAGAAGTTTTCCCAAGAGGAGGCTATCATGATAGAAGCGCATGGAGATTCGCGAAAGGTTGGAAACCTGGAGAGCTCACCACTTCAAAAAAAATTGATTTTGGCGATGATAGTGATTTTTTTTCTTTCCGGAACTATTTCGGCATTGGAATATCACCTGAGCATCCCCCTCGGAGTCAGCGCCAAGAGCGATATCATGTTCAAACAATTGTACGGGGAACGCAACACTTTTTATGGCGCGGGAGCAGCGGTGTTTTTCTCAGATTCGTGGGGCGCATATCTGGATACCCATATCATGAACACCGACGGTGTATCGAATTTTTACAAACAGACCGTCACCTATGGCGAAACCAGTGTTGGTCTTGGGATGGTTTACCGCTTCAAGATCTGGGAGCCCACGCCGTCCAGCCGTCTCAATATTTATTTAAAAGGCGGAGTACAGTTTATCCGCTACAGCGAGGAGATCTTCGAGAAAACCAGCCGGAATCTGTTTGGATTTTCAATCGGCGGCGGCGTGATCTTCTGGACAAAGCAGTTCGGCATCGGCCTGGAGTTGAAGAAAGAGATGGCGGAACAAAAAATCGATATCAGGGGTACCGGAACGAACGAGTCTATTTCGTTCAACAGCTCGAAGCTCAGCCTCAACGCGGCGGTCCGTTTTTGAATATCAATTATCAAGGAGGAAATATATGAAAACCAAGAAAAACAAGACATTGATCTTGAGTAAAGCCACTATTGTCAGTCTAGACTCCAAACAGCAGGGCGAAGTGAAAGGCGGATACTGGTTTACCTATTTTTACCAGGATTGCTGGAGTTGGCACCCCGTATGCCCCACTATGCCGCTTCCCGATTGTGGTCCCTACTAGAAACGAATTGTCATATTGCCGTTTAGGCAATGATATAGAATTAACTGTTAAAAAATTAAGGAGAAAAAAATGAAACCAAAAAACAACAAAAAGTTAACGTTGAACAAAGCAACGGTCGCTGAGCTGGATGCCAAACAGCAGCGCGATGTCAGAGGCGGGTATTTTTATACCAGATTGAACGCTTCCTGCTATACCTGGGATCCAGTATGCCCGACGTTGCCGCAACCAAATTGCAAAATTATCATCACAATTT
>JAHELQ010000129.1 GCA_024644125.1 Candidatus Aminicenantota bacterium
GGTGCCGCCATCATAACCTCCGTCGGCCAATCTTTTCTCGATCTCGTCGATCCACAAAACACAAGGAGCAATGGCTTCAGATTGCCCCACCAAACTCCCGTACACGGCGCCGATATCCAGGCGAATGAGCGGCAATCCCCATAACGCGCCGATCATCCTGGCGCTCAACGACTTACTAGAGCCGGGAATCCCGATCAACGCGATCCCTTTCGGAGCCGGAAGCCCGTAGCGCCGGGCTTCGTCGGAGAACGCGATGCGCCGGATCTTGAGCCAGTCCTTCAAAATGTACAGGCCGCCGATGTCGTCCAGTGTCTCGCTGGGCGTGAAAAATTCCAGAGCGCCCGACTCTTTGATGATCTCTTTTTTGTAGCGCGTCACCATTTCCATATCTTTGGCTTCCAGTTTCCCGCCAGACGCTTAGTGCAACATAATGCAATGGTATCTAAAACCACTGCTAATTTCAAGTAAAGCGGCGCATTTTATTTCGCTTGCTTTTTTTATGGTGGCTGCTAAAATATTAATATGTTTGTCGAGAGAGATGTTCTTAAGGTGGTGTTCGACCGGTCGAAAGCCCATTCGGTGAAGAAGCGGTAGATTTTTTTAACTGAAGTGAAGAGCTTTGATGGGTAAGGCTTTTGATTGGGGAATGGGAGAATGGTGGTGTTTTTGTGAATTTTTGGGTTGCAATTTTTAGGGAAGTGTGTTATAAATATGCCTTGAATGGGGCTGTAGCGCAGTTGGGAGCGCGTCTGAATGGCATTCAGAAGGTCGTGGGTTCGACTCCCATCAGCTCCATTTTTTTTATATTTGGTTGTAAGAATTCTCGATGATGAGAGATTACGGGAAACTAAAATCCTTAGAAATTATAAATAAATGAGAAAATTCCTCCCTCCGATTCTCTGGCTTTGCTTACTCTGCCTATCTTTATACCCCCAATCCCCTTCGGTTCAAGATCTGCAAAAACAACTGGCTTTTGTCGGTAAACTGCCGTTCAAACATGATGTGACTATCCGTTATGTGTCCAGGCCCGAATTGGACCAATATGTAGAACGGATTGTCGATCACGATTACCCTGACGGATTGGCGGAGCGCGAAAATCTGTTTGTTCGTTTGATGGGATTCGAAAGAGAACCGGTGGATCTAAAAGCCATCAAAATAAAATTGTTGCGGGAGAGCGCCGGTGGTTTTTATAATTGGCAAGCGGGGGAATTACTTGTTTTGAGTGATTATGGGGATCTCAATATGATTTCCGCTCTGGCGGTGGTTCATGAATTGCGCCGGGCGATGCAAGACCAATATTTCGGAGGCGGCCGTAAAACGGGCGAGCCGGGGGATATAGACGACCGCAATCTGGCTGCGAAGGCGGCGTTGGAAGGCGATGCCACGTTCGCCATGGTGCAATACAGCAGGGAGTTTTCTTCGATTCCTCTGGCGGTGGATTTGTTGACCTCTTACAATAGCGATGCGTTGATGTCTTTTACGCCTATTTCCAATTCGACGATTTTGCATCGCGCCACTGGATTTATCAAGTATTTTTTGATGATGCCCTATATCGAGGGTTTGAAATATATCGATGTGTTATTCAAAAAAAAGAAATGGAAAGAGGTCAACCGCGCCATGACCGCGATGCCTGTTTCATCGGAGCAAGTGCTCCATCCGGAGAAGTACTTGAAGAAAGAGTTGCCTGTCCGGGTGTTGATCCAATATAAGCCTGAAGGGTACCGACTCTACCATTCCGGCGTGTTGGGGGAATATTTCGCCAATATTCTGGTGATGGAAGAGGACTGTTACGTAGATCACGCGATTGGTTGGGGCGGCGACACATTCGAATTGCATCAAAGCGGTGATTCTTACTTTTTAGTGTACAAATCCGTTTGGGATCATCAGAAGTATGCCTCGTATTTCTTTTTTGTTATGAAACGGTTTGTGGAACACACATTCAAGGTTCAATTGAAAACCGGGCAGGTTGGACAAGCCGGGTTTTTGGCCGGGCAGTCAGGGGAAGGGTACTTCTTCCTGACCAGGGAAAACGACAAAATTCTCTATGTCAGATCGAACGATAGAGTACAGATCAATAAATTTATAAGCGGAGGTTTTTATGATTAGTGCAACACAGATCCGTAAAGGAATGGTGATTTTAATGAGCGAAAAACTCTACCGAGTGGAGGAGATGAAGCACATCACGCCGGGTAAAGGAAACGCGATAGTGCAGACCAAGATCAGGGATCTTAACGATATGACGATTCGCGATTACCGTTTCCGTTCCAGTGAAAAGGTGGAGAGAGTGACGCTCGAGACGCGCGAGGTTTCGTATTCGTATCAAGACGGAGACCAATATATATTCATGGATAACCAGACTTTTGACCAGATCACCCTCGCCGGGGATTTTCTCGGGGACGCGGTCTATTATCTGAAAGAGGATACCACCTACCAATTGGAGTCATTCCAGGAAACCCCCATGAATATCACTCCGCCCCTCACGATGGAATTCGAAGTGTTGGAAGCGGAGAAATCCATCAAGGGAGCGACTGTCCAGGCTTCTTACAAACCGGCGAAACTGAATAACGGTATGGAAGTCCAGGTTCCGTCGTTTGTCGATGTCGGATGTATTATCAAGGTAGATACCCGTGACGGTTCGTATATCGAACGTGTCAGTAAATAGATTGAGTCGATAAAAAAGGAAGTGGGGAGTCTATAGCTCCCTGCTTTGAAATCTATCTCACCGGGGAAGAGGGAGGCAGAGTATGAAAAATATTTTGGCGGTAATATTAGGAGGAGGGCAGGGGACCCGCTTGTATCCTTTGACGAAGTTCCGGGCGAAGCCCGCGGTGCCCATTGGCGGGAAATTCCGTCTGATCGATATCCCCATCTCCAATTGTTTGCATTGGGGGGTGAGGAAAATCTTTGTATTGACCCAGTTCAACACCGCCTCTTTGCACCGGCACATTACAAATACCTATAAATTCGACGGGTTTTCGAAGGGATTCTGCCAGATTCTGGCGGCGCAGCAAACCATCGAGAACAAAAAATGGTATCAGGGAACCGCGGATGCTGTGCGGCAGAACATCCATTTCATCAAAAACCAGGATGTGGATTTTGTGGTGATTTTATCAGGGGATCAATTGTATCGTATCAATTTGTTGGAATTTTGTGACTTTCACCGCAACTCCTGGGCGGATATCACCATTGCGTCCAAGCCGATTCCCAGGAATCAAGCGTCGAGTTTCGGAATCCTTAAAATCGATGAAAACAAAAAAATCATTGATTTTGTGGAAAAGCCCTTAGACAATAATGTTCTCGACGGTATGTTCACACCGGCCGAATATTTTGGCGAGAATATCCGTGAGAATTTTCTCGCCTCAATGGGGATTTATGTGTTCAACAAGGATGTGTTGGTGAGCCTTTTGGAAGAAAACGATAAAGCGGATTTTGGCAAGCAGATCATTCCCGACACCATCCGCCGTTGCAGGGTTCATTCTTATATTTTCAACGATTACTGGGAGGATATCGGTACCATCAAGTCTTTTTTCGAAGCCAATCTCGATTTTGCAAGTCCTGTGCCCAAATTCAATTTTTATGACGAGGATGTCCCGATTTTCACGCACGCACGTTTCCTTCCAGGCTCAAAGATAAAAGATTGCCAAATCGACCACGCGTTGATTTCCGAGGGTTCCATCCTGGAGGGTAGCAAGATTAGCCACGCGGTGGTGGGCATTCGTTCCATTGTCAGGGAGGGGGCCATGTTGGAGAGAGTCATTATGATGGGAGCCGATTTTTATTCGGATAAAAAAAATTCCTTCGCAAAATCCATCGGCATCGGGCACAATTGTTTTATCAGGAACGCCATTATCGACAAGAATGTCAATATAGGGAACAATGTGGTCATCGATTACAAAGGGAACGAACGGGATGTACAATGCGATGAATATTGTATCGTAGACGGTATTGTGGTGATTCCTAAAAACGGTTCGATCCCGGACAATACCAGGATCGAATAAATCTCCGGTTAGATTCAGGCTTTATCGTAGACGCCGAATTTTTTCTTGAAAGTGATAATCTCGGCCTCGGACAATTCCCGCCAATGTCCCAGGGGTAATTTTTTTAATTGAATCGTTCCAATAGCTGTGCGCCTTAATTTTTCCACTGGATGGCCGGAGTATTTAAATATTTTTCGAATGATGTGTTTTTTCCCTTCCGTCAAAACGATACGCCACCATGAATTACCCTGGGCAGTTTTTTTGATGTATTCCACCTTTAGGGGACGCGCCCGTAAACCGTCGATGAACATGCCTTTCGTTTCCAGCTTACTCTGGGTTTGGGGGGACAGCATCCCTTTCACTTTGATGACATATACTTTTGGGATTTTATTGGCGGGCGTGATGATATAATTCATCAATTCGCCGTCATTGGTCAGGAGGAGGAGGCCTTCTGAATGGTAGTCCAACCGGCCCACCGGGTACACCCTTTCGGGAATTTTTGTGATGAATTCCTTGATGGTGGGTCTCCCCTGGGGGTCGCTAAGGGTAGAGACCACTCCAACCGGTTTGTGGAAAATATAATACGATTTTTTCTGCCGTTTTAAATCCAATTTTTTGTTATTGAAAAAAATGGTATCGTTTGCTCCGTCCACAGGGGAATTGGGATCAGTGACGACTTTCCCGTTCACTTTAAACGATCCGGCGTGAATCCATTTTCGGATATTGCGCCGGCTGTCGAATCCGACTTGCTGTAAGTATTTTTGAATTGTTTGTTCTGTCATTTTTGAATGTTTAACCGTTTCATCAACTCCGACAGGGTTGTGGGCTTCAATTGCATCTCTTCCGCCGCAGCTTTCTGAATCCAATCAGTATGGTCCAGAGCTTCGATTATCAACTGGCGCTTGAAATCATCCACCCTCTCGTTGAAATTTCCTTTTTTTGAATTTCCCCCTTTTTTCTCCTGCAATTCCGGCGGGAGAGACTGGGGGTTCAGTATATTGTCCGCCGACAGGATGACTCCCCGGTGAACGACGTTTTCCAATTCCCGGATATTACCGGGCCAATTATAATCCATTAATATTTTGATGAATTTTGAATCGATTTTGGGGATGTCCCGTTTGTTTTCTCTTGCGTATTTTTCGGCGAAGTGATCCACCAGGACCGGTATGTCCTCTTTCCGTTCTCTCAGGGGGGGGAGGTGGATATTGATGATGTTGAGGCGGTAATACAGATCGTCTCGGAATTCATTCGCCTCCACCTTTTCTTTTAGATCGACATTGGTGGCGGCCAATATGCGGACATCCACCTTCATGGTTTTATTGCCTCCCAGAGGTTGTATCTCCTTTTCCTGCAATACACGTAAAATTTTTGCCTGGGTTTCGTAATCCAGGTTTGCGATTTCGTCGAAAAAAATTGTCCCGGAATCCGCTTCTTCAAATATTCCTTTTTTATCAGAATAGGCTCCGGTAAACGCCCCTTTTTTGTGGCCGAAGAGGATACTCTCGAACAATGTCGAGGGGATGTTGCTGGAATTGAAGGAAAAGAAAGGATTGTTACGGCGGTTGGAGTTCTGGTATATAGCTTTGGCGATCAGTTCTTTTCCGGTGCCGCTTTCTCCGGTGATCAATATAGTGGAGTTTGTATTGGCGACGCTCTCCACTAAATTGAGAGTTTTTCGCAGCATCCGGCTGGTTCCGATTATGTTCTCGTATGAGAATCGCTGGTTTAACGTTTTTCTCAACTGGATATTTTCTTTCGTTACATTTCTCTCTTTGATTACCCGTTCGATTTTATGCTTCAGCTCGACATTGTTGAAGGGTTTCTGGAGATAGTCCACGGCTCCCAATTTTATCGCCTCGATGGCCGACTCGATGGTTCCGAATGCCGTCAGAAAAATGACTTTAATGTTGGGATCGACCTTTTGCAGTTCTTTGAAGATCTCGATACCGGATGTTCCTGGAATCATCAGGTCCATGATGACCACATCGACATCTGTGGTGTGGTTGCTCCTGGCCTGGCTTTTGTTTTCCGAAATGATGAGGGTGTAATCGTCATCCTTAAAAATCCGTTTGAAAATATCGTGAATGATGCTTTCGTCATCGATGAGATGGATGATTTTTTGCTTCATATTTTTATTCTCCGCAAAGGACTTGTTAAAGGAAAGGTTATGGTAAAGGTGGTGCCCTCCTCCAATTTGCTGGATACTTTGATATCGCCGTAATGTTCCTTGATGATATTGTAGGAGATCGACAACCCCAAACCGGTTCCATAACCGGGATCTTTTGTGGTGAAGAATGGTTCGAAAATATTGGAAATATTTTGGGGATCGATTCCGGATCCGTTGTCTGAAATCTGTATTATGGTGTCTTCTTCGGTTTCCGTTCCAGTGATGATAATCTGCCCGCGGTCGTGGGAAATGGCATCGATGGAGTTGATCAATAAATTGATGAATAACTGCTGAAGTCTGGTGGAATATCCCAATAATTTGTTCTTGAAAGAGAAATCTCTCGTTACCTGAATCTGTTTCCGTTTTAGTTGGTGTTCCACCAGCGAGACGCATTCGTCCACAAGTTTGCCTGGATCTATTTTTAATGGTTGCTCACCCTTTTGTCGTGAGAAATCAAGAAGGGTGCGGATGATTTTATTGGCGCGGCTGACCTGTTCTTGCATTTTTTGGATCAGTTCGTTGTTATCATCGTCGTCGGGATTGTCCAACAGGAACTGGCAATAGGAGGAAATCCCGGTCAAAGGCGTATTGATCTCGTGGGCGATCCCCGCGGATAGCATTCCCAGTGAAGCCATTTTTTCACTGGTTATCAATTGGTTCTGTATGAAGACTTTTTCGGTTACGTCCTCTAACACGATAATGGTGCCTATCACCTTGTTCAAGTTGTCTTTGAGAGGAGATGTGTATATGTCGAAAATATATTCCTTGTTTTTTATCTTGATTCGTTCGTTGTTGATAAAGGCGCCGGCCCGCCTGTGGATTTTTTTCCAGAGTTCTGAGCCGAATATGGCATACGCTTTCCGGTTCAAGGCTTTTTCCCTCAGGATTTCGAACTTCAGTTCCATAAAGTAATTCCAGGTCCTGATGGTGTTCAGTTTGGAGAGGACTACGATTCCGAGATTCAGGTTCTCGATGATATTTTCGTTGAATTCTTTCAGCAGGTTGATTTCATTGAGTTGGTTTTCCAATTGGGAATACAAAAACGCGTTTTCCACCGACAGAGTGAGGGATGACGCGATGCTGTGCATCAATTCCCAATCCTCGAACGAGAGGTAGGTATTGTCTTGTTTGAGGCCGAACGCAATTAACCCGGTGAGTTTGTTCTGGCTTTTTAACGGGAGGAACTGGTAGTAGTTCTGTTTATCCATGAGTTGAAAATCTTTTGGGAAGCGTTTTTCGAATTCCGCCGGCGAAGTGAAAAACAGATTGTTGCTGCGGAATAGTTCGTGGCGGAAATTCCGGGAGAGAACCAGCTTGGCTTTCTGCGGGTATGAATAATAAATGTTTTTCCTGAGGTAGATGATGAGCGAGGCGTTTTGCAGGTTAAAACCGTGGGAGATTGTTTCAATGAAGTTTTTAGACAATGCCGCCAGGTCGCGTTCCGCCCGTAACGACTGGATCAGTTCCCGCAATTTTTTTTTGAAGTCGTGGGTTCCCCGGAAGAAAAAGCGTTCGAAATAGTCCTGAACGGTTGATTCGATGGGTTTGAACAGGTAGCCCGCGGTCAGTATGGCGGCGACGGACCAGAATATACCTAACAATTTGTTTTTTTCGATATTGATGCCCAGGAAAAAATAGATTCCGAAAATAAACAGAAAAATAGAGGAGGTAGAGATGGTCTTTTTTATGATATTTTCGATGTCCGAAAATTTTCGTTGCCGCAGGTAATAGGTCAGGCTGACCGGCAATAGAACCGTCAAAAAAAGACTCAGTCCGAATAGGATAGGGGATTGGTCCCTCAACGAGGGGTATATCAATGTGGCCGCCAGTAGTGGAATGACGCCTCCAATGGTTCCGGCGAATGGAAGCATGAAGCGTTTCTGGCGCCTCTTCAAAATCAAGGTTAGGTTTGACGTCACGAGAAAAAGCAGAGAAATGGAAATGTAAAGCCCAAAAAAATTGTTAAAGATATTTCTGAAATAATTGATTGTGAGGGTCAGAATTTCGGGAATTGGGCCAATCATGTTTGTTATCATGAAGTAGATGTACAAAAGAAAGATCGACACAGGCGCCACGTAAATTAGAATGTTCAGGAATCTGGGCTTGATTTTTCTCAGTATCCCCGATTTGATTGGGTAATAAACCGAATAGTGGAGAAGAAATGCGGGGAACAGTATAAATGAGAGCCGGTCGATAAATAGAAAAGCGAAATCAACAAGATCGTAGTTCCCTGTGGGGGAAATAATCAGAAAACCGGAAAACGTCAGACTCATCAAAAAAAAAATGGGGGGAGGCGAGAAATCCTTCGGCTGTTTGAGGTCCGCGTTCAATATGTTCAGAGTCAGGAGGATGAACAATAAACCTGAAAACACCATGATATAGTAAGAAACCGGCGTATAACCGTTCACTACGTCAATGCCCACATTCTTGATGAGGCTGTTGCGCTCGATTTCATAGCGATGGTATTTGCGACTTCCAAGGATCCGGTATAGATCGGTAATTTCTTTGACGATGTATTTATTGACCGTCAAAAGGATATCGCCGGGTTTGACAGCGCTATCTTTCGGAGCGTGCGCGCATTGGAGACCCTGTTCGGTAGCGACCCACGAGATATTGTCCGTGGGCATACTCCAGCGTAATTTCTGAAATATATTCGCCAGGCTGATGATGACAAAGATCAAATAGACAAAATGCCAGGGGTATTTTTTTATCATAAAAACGGATAGGTTTTAGCCATTCTAAAAGACCAGGAAATTTTCTCTTTTTCGCTCATCTGGTCCAGGTTTTTCTGGAATAGTTTCCGTGGGAAAAATTCCTGGTCGATCCACACGTCGTCTTCGTCTTCTATATCTGCCGGATCCTGGTTGGTAGGGATGCTGACCACTTGCTGAAATTGAACGGCGTTAATCCCGGTATTGCCGGATATTCCTTTATTGCCGGATATTTCGGATGAAAGTACCGTCAACAGGAATAAGGCGACTACCAATAACACTCGCTTCATGCATTTATTATACCAGTAACCCCACTATTTTCAAGATAGGAAATAATATTATTTTTCTCTTTCAGTTGAACCAAAGGGTGAATTTTGCGTATAATTGTCATGATGTATATTCCTGGTATTTGATGCTTTTTGTGCTGGTTCTACCCGCAGATTGAAAGATCAGGTATCGAACATGAAAATCACAATATTTGTGGAGGTTTGAATGAGACGATTTTCAATAGTTTTTATGCTAATTCTCTTTTTTTTCTCCGCAGTGTACGGCCAGGCGGATTTATATAAGCTTCTGTCCGACGCCGGCTCTGCCGACGATTTCAAAGATTCGGATTACATGAAAATATTTGACACGACGACTGTCAAAATGATGGAATCCGGTTTGAGTCATGTAACCGCTGAAACATTCTATAAAGTGTTGACGATGGATGGCGCCAGGGAGTTGAAGGCAATTGTTTTCGATTACGATCCCCAATCGGCTTACATTGAAGTGAAGGCCGCCGCCGTCATTAAGAAATGCGGGAAAAAAATCGAGCTGGACCTCGCTACTGTCAAAGATTATCCGGCACCGGCCCGCGCCATTTATTGGGGAGCCCGGCAAATCGTGCTTCCGGTTGGGAAATTGCAACCTGGAGACGGGGTGTTTGTCGAGACCTACCGGAAGGGTTTTACGTATGCCTTGCTCCAGCAGGATAACGCCCCCGGGGACGAACGTTATATCCCTCCGATGAAGGGGCATTTTTATGATATCGTACCCTTCTATTCCGAAGTTCCGGTACTTAGAAAATCCTATGAGGTAAGCGTTCCCGCTACGAAGAAACTCCAGTTTGAGTTTTACAATGGTGAAGCCCGTCATTGGTCGCATATCGAGAAAGACCGGATCCGCTATTTTTGGGAAAAGAAAAATATCCTACCGCAGAAAGAGGAATCCAATATGGTGGATTGGTCAGATGTTGCGCCTAAATTGTTGTTATCCACAGCTCCCGATTGGGAGTCGAAATCTTTATGGTTCAATAAGGTGAACGAGGATTTCGGTTCATTTGAATACGACGATGAAATAAAGAAAAAAGTGGATGAAATTATCGCCGGGGCGAAAGATGATTGGGATAAAATCTCACGCCTCACCCATTGGGTTGCCGAAGAGATCCGTTATTCGGGCATTTCAATGGGAGAAGGCGAAGGGTTTACTCTGCACAAGGGGGCTATGACCTACCTGGACCGTTGCGGCGTTTGCAAAGACAAAGCCGGAATGTTGGTGACCATGTTGAGAGCCGCGGGTTTCACTTCTTATCCGGCGATGACCATGGCCGGTTCCCGCATCGATAAAATTCCCGCCGATCAGTTCAATCATAGCGTGACCCTGGTAAAAGTGGACGGTAAGTACCATTTGTTGGATCCCACCTGGGTTCCTGGAGTCAGGGAGTTATGGTCTTCCGCGGAGCAACAGCAGGAATATCTCATGGGTATCCCTGAGGGCGCCGATTTGATGACTACACCTATCAGTCCGCCGGAGAATCATTATTTGAAGTACAATATCAATAGCCGCATCGCCAATGACGGCACGTTGACCGCGGATGTGGAAATCCGGGCCGAGGGGCAATCGGATTCCAATTTTAGAAGACGGTTTACCCGCCGGATGCAGGTCCAGTGGGATACGGTGTTGCAACACGAGTTATTCGAATTGTCGCCGTTGATTCAGTTATCAAATGTGTATTATCTCGATCCCATTGACATTTCCAAACCGTTCCTGGCGAAGTTCACCATCCAGATTCCAGGTTATGCCAAAAAAGGCAAAAACAATATGTACCTGACCCCCTTGTCTTCCAATCTCCCTTTGAGCGCGATACTGTCCTTCACGAATATCAAAACAAAAGAAGAGACAAAAGCCTATCCTTTCAGAACGAGAAGTTCCCAATTGGTCCAGGTGACCGAAACGATCAAACTTCCGGGAAGATACAATCTAGTCGATAATTCGGGTTTTAAAAGCGTGAGTGGAAGCGGCGTGGATTTTTCCGGTTCGTTGAAAATGAAGGGAAATACCGTTTCTATCACCAAAGAAATCAAATTGAAGAAGCGGATTTATCAACCTGAGGATTGGGAGAGTTTTAGAAAGAGTGTTCTGGAATTTAAAAAACCTGACGGAAATGTCCTGATCCTGAGTAATGGAGGTGCCAAATGAAGTCATTAGCGAAACTTGTACTGGTTTTGTTCCTTTTATCAAGTGTCCTGGCGGCCGTTTCTCCAAAAGAAGACGGTAAGTATCTTGAAAAACAAATAACATATACATTGAACGCCGACGGTTCCTGGGTCAAAGATGTTCGCCACAGTCTGCGTTACGACACCTATTACGCCAC
>JAHELQ010000130.1:0-10613 GCA_024644125.1 Candidatus Aminicenantota bacterium
CATTGTAACCGATTCCCGGATTGTTCGAGTCCAGCCGCCACCCCACATAGACGTGGGAGCCCCCGTTCCGGGCGGCAAATAGATGGGTGGGGGGATCGACGGCGTAACCCGTGACACCTCCAATGGTCCACAGGCTAAGCGCCAGTGGCAGAATGATCAAACACGTTTTATTCATTTACATCTCCTTGTATTATTTGTCGTTTTGGCTGAAAACAGGCAATCCCGCCTGTTTTTGCAGTATTACCATCGAGGTTGGAATTGTGATATCCCACGGCTCGCGATTTGGGTGATCGCTCCTTTTGTCACGGCTCAGCAATTTCAGGTCGTTGACAATATGCAGGTGATCCTCGATGACCGGCGCGAGACTATCTTGGCCGGGCCATGGTATCCCCGATGCCAGAAAATACAAGAAAGACAGTGTCTTTCCCGGTTTGACCGGACAGAGAAGCCTGACTTTTTTAGCTCTTAAAAAATTATCGAATTTTGTGTGGGGAAAATCGATATCATGATTGTCCCTGATCCCGTAATCCGGGTAGATATAGTAACTCAACTTGTCCCATTCGAGAGCGTTTTCGAGGAATTGTAGATATGCCGGTTCGCCGATGTCAATGATGTCGAGATCGTCGCTTTTTTCGCCGGTGTCTCCATGTCCCATTTGATACGGAATGGATAGTAAAAATTGCATGCATTTCATTTTTATCTGTTGAAGTTCCAATTCATTATTCTGTTGTCTATTGAATGAGGAAATTTCGGATCTCTGGCGGGCGGTGTGCCGGTAATATTCATCCAGTTTGGCTCGATAACCGGCCATAATGCCAAGGTAGGTATTGTACTTCCATTCATCGATGAGTCGATCGGTGGCCTCACACTCGATCTCTATGTTTGCCACATAATAGTTGTCTGGGGGGGATGCTTGTTCTTTTTCGCTTTCCCGTTGATCTGTTCCGGTCGTGCCCGTCGGTGTGAGGACAAGGGCCACAGGGATAGAAGACTGTTCGTCGTTGAGTTCGAGAGGTTCGAGTTTCGGTGACTGAACACTCGACTGTCCCACTATGATAGTGGCGGGTACGTTATTGGAAGAGTTATAAGTAACAAATGCTTTCTTCGCTTTGTATCCGTCGGGAATATCGCAGGTCCCGGCGGCGCTGGATTTGATCCCTTGCAATTGTATGGAACGGATGATTTTTTTCGCGGGTGGAGTGACAATGTCGGTCACATCGTAGCTTTCCAGGATATCCAGATAGTAGATATTGTCCGTCGTTTCATTCTTCTGAATCTTTTCTTCAGAAATCTTCGAATAGTCTGTCAGACCTTGATTTTCAGGGGAAACCGGTTTTGTCAACAATATATCGTGGTATTGCCGAAGGTTTTCGATATAATCTTTTGCCGGATTCTCCAGCATGATTTCCATGACCAGTCGGTCCCCCTTTTTCTCGGTCTGAAAGGAGTATATCTTGTTGATCCAACGATAAATCCCCAGGATATCGGTTTGCCCATTGGCGTTGTCGTATCGTTGCACAATGGTTTCCTCCGTATCGTTCATCGAGCGGGACGCGCGGGTCCGGTGCACGTCATGACTTATGACTTCGGCGGTCCGGGCTACGATATCCCTGGCGAAGGTCGCTTGTGTCCGTAGGTCTCCGCCTGCGGGATCTTCATCCACGATCCAACCGCCGAGATTGTTATCTCCTGATTTGTAAGTTGTTGTCTGTTTCTTTTGAGATAGGACTTTGTCGATCTCATTGAGCAAATCCTCGGTGGTTTTCTTTTCTTCAAATTGTCCGGTCTGGGCGTGCCGGAGGTGCTCGCTTTCGGTCTCTTCCCGGACATTGCGGTTTCGCCGGGTGATCTCTTTGCATTCCCCTCTCATCACATTTTCGATGCGGCATATTTCTCCGCATTCATACTTTTTGAGACAATAGCGTACCAATTCTATTTCTCCCACCGCGTAGGGGATTGCCCATTCGTCGCTCTTGGCGGGAATGGCCGACGGTAGGGGGAATATCTCCGGCGGTAGCAGGATGTTCGCGTTGACCCGCCTCGATACGTCGTTGTCCGGGATGGGGGGTTCTTCGGCGATGATTGTTTCGATCAATCGTGCGATCACCAATGTTTCAATCAGGTCTTCGGACAATTGGGAATCGTATGCCGTCATAATGGACAGGGCGAAGAGAGATTCCCACACCCGTTCCATTTCATTTTGATAACTCGAATCTTCTTTTTCTTCCTGTATCTTTTTCGCGACCTCTTCCCATCCCCCCAATGCCCTGTCAACGATATCTGTCAGGGTATCGAATGTGATATCCGATTCCTTTTGAATATCCCGGTAAACGGAGGGGTAGTGGCGGAGAATCGTCTGGAGTTCCGCGATGTTGGAAACGAATTGGCCGGTGTAAGGCTCTCCCCCCTCTAAAAAGGACGTTGCCGCTTCGATCATCCCATTTCGAGCTTCCTTCGGATCTTCTTTTTCACGCTCGGCGACAAGTTCATCGTGAAATTTTTTGTATTCTTCACCGCAACCGGTATCGATGTACGCGATAAATTGTGTCTCTTTATCGTAGTTTCCCACCGGCGGGTGGGGACGGACAAAAATATAGGGGAACAGGTCCCGGTAATTTGTCTGCCCCGCCGATATGAGCAACTCTTCATCCGGGACCGGAGGAGAGGGCGTAGGTGGTGGAGGGACTACAGGATCCGGGATAGGTGACGGATCGTAGCGATCGAGAATCATGTCCTCTTTGACCGGATCCCATAGCGATGCTTCCAATTCCGGTGCGCCCCCATCGGCATGGTCTATGAATCTCATTGTTCCCCGGGCCAACGGTTCATCGGACGATGGATCTCTATAGCAGAACGGGTACTCCGGATATTCTCTCCAGAGTATGATGTCCGGTACAAGAACGTGATTGAGATAAGCGACATTGACCATGAATGCCGGATGCCCCAACCTCGACCACTGAATCGTGAGCCCACCGATTCTCGTTGAATATCGATACGTTTGCATGCCGAATGATCTCCTATTTTTTAAACTTGATTGCTATTTACCCAAATGATCTTTTAAATATTTCAGGATTTCGTAATACCAATTGGTAGCTGTGTCTTTTTGTAAATCTTCAATTCTTTCCCAATCGGTATTTATGTTCCATGAATCTATCGAATCCAACTCGTTATCTGCAGGGCAAGCCGGAAATTCACTATAAATATTCTCATATTCTGTTATTTCGCCGGCTTCAATTTTTCCCACAGCTTCACCAGCCTCCGCCAAACTTCTAACTATTTGATCTTTCAGAGCGCCAAACGCTTCTTCCCCTATTTTGTAGTATGCTGCGGCATAACCTTCAAAACAAGCTCGGATTGTCAAATCAGTTCCGATTTTGTGGCCTGTTTCCTCCTCAAATTCCCTTGCTGCGGCAATGTCGATAGCTTCGCCATTTTTCTTTTTACCTCCAGGTAAAGCGTCTTTCCCCCCTCCATTTAGAGGCTGGCCGTCCTTGACGATTTCTCCTGTATTACCGTTCGCAAAGAAATATCCTTTTTCTCTCTTTTTTCCAATCAAAAAATCGCCTTCTTTATCAAAAACAACTGCGTAAACCTGAGTAATTTTTTTTCCGGTTATCACTGTTTTAGTGAATTCATATCCGTTCTCTGCGTCATCGTTGATGTTCCAGATCATGCAACCGCCGATGCTTTTGCTTTTTTGGAGTGATGTGACTGCCGTCCTGACATCCAGTGGATCGGCATAATCGGAGATTCCCGCGTTCGGCGACGATAGCACGCCAAGTATAAGTTTATCTTGTTTAACGCCCGGATAATTATTTTCGCCAATTTTAAAAGGTGTTTTGTAGTTATTGAATATTTTCTCCAGCATGGCTTCGGAAGTCGTGTCTTTCAGTAATTCAGGGTAATCCCGGAACTTAGATGTATAATCGAACGCTCTGATAATGACCCGGCCAAGCAAGGGCTCGATTTCCTCAATCACCGGCACCAGACAATTCCACCCGATTTTATAACCCACCTCTTTGACATCGGGGCACACATTGGTGGCGTCTCCTGTCAGAGTGATCATGGCATCGGCGCATTCCTCTTTGAACCATTTGACAGCTTCGATGATATAGTTGGAATTTTCCGGGGTGAACTGCCGGATATCCAGATTGATACCGTCCACATACCAACTGTCGTAAAGATCCCTCAGAGAATTGAAGAAGTTTGTGAGGTTTCCGGGACTATTCAAGAAACGGAAATTTCCATGTTCGCCGCCCACGGAAAGCAGGAAGCGCGTTCCGGTTTTTTCCTTGAATTCTTTTATTTCTACCGGACTGATTTGTTTTGCCGAGGGGTCGAAACTCAATAGGGCGTATTGATCCATAACGGCGTAGGCGGTGGTGATAATATTCTTATATATGTCGTTAGGCACATCCGCTATTTTTAAATCAAATGCGCCATATTCGGAATTATGAGCTATAAAACAGCCGTCCAAAGGAGGAAACTCTGTATTTGTCTCTTCGATTGTGCTATTAGCGGCATTTGATATTTTTTCGGTTTTTGCCGGTTTATCCGTGGCTTTGTCGGTCTTTGTTTTTGTTTCAGTTGTTGCCATGTCATGTACTCCTTAATTTACGTTATTTTTCGCGCAATGTAAATCTAAGGGGAGTTTAAAAGGCTGATTTTTTGGATTCGCCGCTTAAACTCCCCCTGGATAAAGTGTTATTTCTGGTTTTCGATAAAAAATTGGTAGCCGTCTTTGGCATTCCCTCGCAATACGACATCTACCTCCGACACGCCCTCGATGGGCTGCTCGAAAAAGTGGTCGGTATTAAGTACCGCCGAACTCAATACCTGTCCTTCGGTGATCTCGGAGGCAATGCCCCAATATAGTTTCGGGTGGAGTACGAATGTGGCTTTTTGGCCATGGGCAACAATGTTCTTGGTCATCATGACTTTCCCGTCTTTGCAGAGTTGCGCCTGGATGCCGCCCACCACATGCACATTGTTGTTGACTTCAATCGCTTTGGAATCATTGGCCTCTCCGTTAGGAATCAGGACAATTCCTGTGTTATCCATCTCGGCGGTGTACCGTTGGCCGATGTCCGATGCGATCATCCGGGTCTTGTTGCATCCTCCCCACATCGCCTGGACAGTCGTCTCGATCGGGAATACAAAGGAACTGGACGACCCTTTGCCGATATCCGGCATTACGCGCCAGGCAACCCCATGCTTCAAGGTGTCGAATGTGGGGATCATGTTTTTAGTGAAAACAAAAATCTGGGGGTTGTCGTTATTCCCCGATTCGTTGATGTAGTTAATCTTTACTTCTGTACTCATATTTTTACTCCTAAAATTTATATTCCATTTTTTTGCCGGCGCCGCTCTGGTCTAGCGCTCATCCTCCACGGAGAACCGGTAGCCGTCCATTGCGTTTCCCCGCAGTACGACCGAGACTTCCGAAGTGTTCGAGATGTCCATTTCGAAGAATCGGTCGGTGTCGAGAACCGCTGATTTTAATGATTGCCCCTCCTGTATTTCGGAGGCGATTCCCCAATACAATTTAGTATTGGGAATGAATGTAGCCATCTGGTTGAAAGCGATTGTATTTTTCGTTGCCAGCGGCCGGCTGTCGTTGCCTAAGATAACCTTTACCCCACCGGGCACATGTATATTGTTCGCCACTTCCACTATGTTTTTTTTTGTAGCGGATCCTCCGGCACAGAGGACGATGCCCGAGTTATCTTCCTCGATGATGTACCGCTTGCCTATCTCGGCCTCTAGAACTTCAGTATAATTGCATTGACCCCAGTTTGCCTGTACTGTTGTGTTCCCGGAATATACAAACCGGCAATACGAACCGTTGCCGATTTTCGGTATTGTTTTCCATGCGCTTGCATCATTCAACAGGTCGAATGCCGGGATGAAATTTTGTGTGAACACAAAAATCGTCGGGCATTGGGTGTGTTGCGATTCATTATAATAAGTGATAACTACGTCCTGTTTCATACTTCCTATCTCCTATATTTCCACGCTGATTTTTTGCATCATACAGTAGGACGAATCATGACCCGGGTTTGTGAATTTTTCGACTTCAAGGTTGTTTTTCTGTTCTGGGCCGATATTTCTTTTATTTCATTGCCGAGAGGGAAACATGGCGCAAAACGGAGGGCAAGGCGGAACATTTCCCCGCAAGCGGTTGCGTCGTCCATTTTTCGCAATATGATTCCTTGCCAATAATATCCGACAGCGGGCTGGCCTTTGGCCAGTAGTCCGGCCTGCGCCAGCGCCTTTGTCAGCCAGTGATGCTCATGATCTCGTTTATCCATACGTCTAAATATTTCCGCCGTGAGAAAAGCGATCTCGGTCGAGCGGGTTTGGCAGTCGCCGTCCGGTATACAGGACCGGCCCGATTTCAGGCTATGTAGGGCCGTTGAATATTTCTGTAGGAGCATCTGACAGATTGCCAGATGGACGTATATCTCTGGAATTGCCGGCTGCAAACCGGCGGCTCTGTGGAAATAGTGTTCCGCCGCCTCCAGGTCGTAATAACGGGTTGCCAGTTGTAGACCCCGAAAGCAAGAGCCGCGCCAGGAATCGGGATGGTAACGCTCGATAGCCTCCGTTACCCGATGCAAACGTTTAAAATCCTCCGCGGCTCCAAAGATTTCTCCGGCAGTCAATAAAGTCCTGAGATTTTTTTCATCGACTGTGACTAGCCGGGCGATGATCCGGGCGGCCGCGTCGAGGTTCCCGCAGCGAAAGAGCCAAACACTGTAATTATAGAGGCCGTCGTAGCATCTCGGATAGGCGCGGCAAAAGTCTTCCAATACTCCGAGAGCTTTTCTCTGGTCTCCCCTTGCGAAATAATAGGCGGCCCTCGCTTCGGAGGTTCCGTGAAATGTGGGGGCGGCGCGCTTTAATTTTTTGAGCAATTTTCTCGTGTGTTGCCCGGCCTCGCCACACACATATCCTTTCAAACAAGCATGCAGGATTTTTCGGTGGAGCGCCGGGGCATTTCCAGGGCAAAGGTACAACAAACGGTCCACTGCCTTCTCTGCCTTGTTCATGCAGCCCATTGCCAGTAAAGGTTCATATATATGCGTTAACGCTACAAGGTTTTTTGAATCTACGGCCAAAACTCGTTCGAAAAATTCTGCTGCCTGGTGGGTAAAATCTCCCTCCAGGTGAATCAGGGCTAATGCGTTCAGAAAGGTCGTGTTTTTCGGCTCCAGCTTTACCGCTGTATTCAATTCCCGGATCCCCTCGCGCCGGTTGGAGTGGCATAATTCCCGCATCCCGTTGAGATAGCGCTTGGACGATTGGTTGTGCACGTAGCTCGATGCCTTCCGGTACACGCTTGCAGCCTGTCGGCAACGGCCCGTATCTTTGAGCAATTGTCCAAGTGTGAGAAACGTGTCGATGGAGTGGGGATTTTTTTGTATCACCATTTCCAATTGCCGGATGCTTTTGTTCCATTCTCCTTGCGAGTAAAGGATCTCTGCCAGTTCTATCCTTTTTTTCCAGCCTCCCGGATGCCGGGCGATGTAATCCAGCAACGTTTGTTCCCGAGTGGACTGCCGGGGCGATTGCCGTTTTAAAAAGACAGGAACAGTTCTCACCAGGCCCTCCAGCATCAGGTTCGCTATATCAGGATAAGCGAATCGCATGTCGATTTCCGGTTTTTGAGGGCCGGTCTCCGTCTCTAAAAATTGTCCGATCTCATCCCACTCTAATTGCCTAAAACAGAGAGTGTCGCCGCTGAATGTCCGTAATTTATCCCTGAGAATCGCCCGCGCGGTTTGCGCACGTTTGCGGGCGTTGGCACAGGAGATATGAAGCCGGTTGGCAATGTCCCGGTACGTCTTTCTCGTGAGAATCCGTAACATTGCCGCTTCTTTCAGATGCGGCGAGAGTTGTTGTATCGCTGTCAAGAGAGACTGAAACGCTTCCCGGCATTCAAGCCTCTCTTCCGGCACAGCCGGTTCGTAAGCGTCTAACGCGGCGTCGCCAAATTCTATATTTCGGTCTTTCCTCAATAGATCGATGCATATATTTTTGGTCAGGCGCGATAACCACGCTTTGGGATTTTCGATATCCTGGATAACCGTAACCATCTTTTCCCTGGCCCGCATCATCGCTTCGCTGAGCGCGTCCTCCGCCGCCATATCATTCCCGCCCATTGTCCTCAGGCATATCTTGTAAAGTCCCCCACTGTGGCTTTCCCAGAATTCCCAGAATTTGATATCTTCATTTTTTTCAATCATGACACTTGCCTCCTCATTCTTTTTTCGTTTCGATCAAGACTCAATGATCCGGCGAAACGGCTGCCCGAGGTTAGCAATGAGGTTGCAAAATGAGAGGTAAAATTGATTCACGCGGGAGTGTGAATGGTAATTTCGTTGCATCACTTACACTCTGGTTGCACAATCGAATTGGCGCTTGTGATATTTTTTTGAATAAAAGTTCGGCGGACTGTTGACTTTTGTGGAGGGCTTCATTACAATTTGCTATGAAATTAATATTTTTAACAATAATATCAATCAAAAAGGGGTAACACATGTCAAAAAAAATCTTAGTCGCAACAGAAAAACCGTTCGCGAAAGAAGCGGTTGATAAAATCAAAGAGATCATCGGCGATGCAGGGTACGAATTGTCGCTGCTGGAGAAATACGAAGATGTAAACGATTTGTACAAAGCGGTGGCTGACGCGGACGCGTTGATCATCCGCAGCGACAACGTGACCAAAGAGGTCCTGGACGCGGCAAACAATCTCAAGATCGTGGTGCGGGCCGGCGCCGGTTACGACAACGTCGATCTGGCCGCCGCCACCGGCAAGGGCGTCGTGGTGATGAACACTCCGGGACAGAATTCCAACGCCGTGGCGGAATTGGCCCTCGGCATGATGGTCTATATGGCCCGCGGTTTGTTCAACGGCAAATCCGGCACCGAGTTGCTGGGTAAAACATTGGGCATCCACGCCTACGGCAATGTGGGTAAACACGTGGCCCGTATCGCCAGAGGTTTCGGCATGGAGATCTACGCCTTCGATCCGTTCGTCGCCAAAGAGGATATCGAGAAAGACGGCGTGAACGTGTGCGATACAGTGGAAGAACTCTACAGCGCCTGCCAGTATATCTCCCTGCACATCCCCGCCAACGACAAGACCAAAAAGTCTATCAACGCCGCCCTGCTGGGTAAAATGCCCGAAGGCGCCGTTTTGGTCAATACCGCCAGAAAAGAGGTGATCGACGAGGAATCGCTGTTGAAATTGATGGAAGAGCGCAAAGACTTCAAATACCTTTCTGACATCGCTCCCGGTTGCATCGGGGACTTCGAATCAAAATACAGCGGCCGCTTCTATTTCACTCCCAAAAAGATGGGCGCCCAGACGGCCGAAGCCAATGTCAACGCCGGTATCGCCGCCATCAACCAGATCGTCGCCTTCTTTGAAAATGGAGACACCACCTTTCAGGTGAACAAATAAGAACGATTCTTTGAACGCCCCAATCCATTTCCCGGCCAGGACCTTCCCGGTGGGAAATGGATTGGTGTGTCCCTGATACATGAAACCATTTTTTAATCCGTCGCGTCTCAATCGTATTCGCGAAAATTGTGATTGATAGCTGCGCGTGATTTGTTATAATAGGGAGTTATGTGTTACGCTCGAATAAGGAAAAAATGGTTCATGTGGTAGATAGAATAAAGGCCGGCGGGTGAGACTGTGAATCCCCGGCTGCGAAAATATATCGTCGTCGCGTCGATCCTTCTGCATATCGTCATCCTGATGCTATTCGAAGGGGCGGTCAGACTCAATCTCATCGGCTTCAACCCTCCGCCTCCGCCGCCCGAAAGCGAGCCCATTGTATTCGACCTGCAACAGCGGCAAACGCCCAAACAAGTGATCGAAACCCCCGACGACGCCAACGTGACGGACCGGCAAACACAGGCGAACTATCTCTCGGACAAGAACGCCCTGGCCAGAAATCCTGAAACCGATCCCAACGCCCCCACAGGCGACGCGTTCGCCAAAGGAATTTACGAAACCCACGAACTCCCGTCGCAACAAGGAAAGCCTGGAGACGACCGCACCCAGCCCCGGCAAGAGGGATCGTCGCAAGGGGAAGAGGAGCGGAAACTCTCGGATTATATCGATCAAAACGATGTTTTCACCGGCGAATTTCTGCGCAAGGAACAAGAAGAAAAGTTTAGAGGCCAGACAGAACAACTGCCCAATGTCCCGCACCGCAATTTGCTGACCCAGGCGCTGGACCGCGGCGGCCTGTCATTCAACACCTACAATTGGGATTTCGCCCCCTATATGATCGGCCTCAAAGCCAAAATCCGCCGCAACATTTTCCCGCCGCTGGCGTTCACCAAATTGGGACTCATCAGCGGCGAGACTCTGGTGAAGTTCAGGATCTATCCCAACGGCGAATTGCGGCTGCTCAAAGTATTGGATTACAAAGGCCACAAATCGTTGATGGAAACGAGTTATCACGCGGTGAAATCATCGGCCCCCTTCGACAAGTTGCCGGCCAATTTCCCGGAAGACTACCTGGAAGTGACAGGAAAATTCATGTATTTTGTCAATAGACCGGAATAATGGAAAAAAGGAAAAAGAGGATAAT
>JAHELQ010000130.1:10623-11478 GCA_024644125.1 Candidatus Aminicenantota bacterium
GTAAAGGCGGATTTGTCGTCTACCCCCTGTTGTTGTGCTCAGTCATCGGGCTGGCCATCGTGATCGAAAAGGCCATCACCCTGCGGCGTAAGAAAGTGATCGTCCCGGAAATCAAAAATGTGGTGGACAATATCAAAGAAGCGAACGATATCAATCTCGCCCTCGCCATCTGCGAGAAACATAAAGGCCCCTTCGCCAATATCATGCGCACCGGCCTCGAAAACCGGCGCCTTTCCAAAGAGGAACTCAAAGAGGTGCTGACCGACCAGGGCCGGCAGGAGGCCCACCAATTGGAAAAAGGATTGGTGATCCTGGAAACCATCGCCGGCATCGCGCCATTGTTGGGACTGCTGGGCACAGTGGTGGGCATATTGAAAGTCTTCAACGTCATCTCCGCCGTTGGTGTCGGACAGGCGTCCGCCATGGCGGGCGGCATCTCCGAAGCCCTGATCACCACCATCATCGGCCTCGCCATCGGTATTCCCTCCGTCGTCGTGTACAATTATTTCACCAGCAAAGCGGATGGTCTGGTGCTGGAGCTGGAAAAACAATCGGTGTTGTTGATCAACAAGGTCTGCGCCTTCAACCATGCCCCCCGGGAGACCGGCGATGCAGTTTAAGTCGAAGCCCCGTCGCAAGATCACCATCAACATCACCTCCCTCATCGACGTGCTCTTCCTGCTCCTCATCTTCCTCATGGTCTCCTCCACCTTCCTCGAGCAACCGGGCATCAAGCTCGATCTGCCCGAGGCCCAGAGCGCCGTGGTGGTGGAGCAAAAAGACTTCATCCTCTTCGTGGACAAAGAGAAAAACGTCTTTCTCAACGATTCCCCCGTCTCCCTCGACCAATTGGAG
>JAHELQ010000131.1 GCA_024644125.1 Candidatus Aminicenantota bacterium
TCTGCGGGAACATCTGGGCAAGAGTTTACCATCGTATATGATTCCGCAATATATTGTCACCCTGGATCAGTTACCGGTGACAGTATCGGGAAAATTGGACAGACACAGGCTGCCTGAACCCGAAGGAACCGGGAGGCAGACGGGATATATACCGCCGAAAAATCATGTTGAATCTGCGCTGTGCGATATCTGGGCAGGCGTTCTGGGGCTGATGCCGGATCAAGTGGGAACAGCCGATGATTTTTTTGCCCTGGGAGGACATTCTCTCCGGGCCACTGTGGTGATTGCGCAGGTTCACCGGGAATTGGGGGTAAAGGTCCCGCTCGGTGAATTGTTCAAACGTCCTACAATCAGTCAATTGGGGCAGTATATTATGGAAGCCGCAGATACGGGATTTTCCCATATCCCGGCGGTTGAGAAGCGGGAGTATTATCCGCTGTCATCGGCGCAAAAACGGCTGTTTTTCTTGCACCGTTTCCATACTTCCGCTATCAGCTACAATATGCCGGTAGCGGTGAAATTGGAAGGAGAGCTGCATCTTCAAAGGTTGCGGGACGCCTTCCGGGATCTAGTCCTTCGGCATGAAAGTCTGCGCACATCGTTCCATCTCGTGAAAGACGAACCGGTTCAGCGGGTGCTCGATCGTGTGTCGCTGCCGGTCGAACAACTTGATGAGGGAGATCTCGCTTCGACGATGACGCAATTTGTCCGCCCATTCGATTTGAGCCAGGCCCCGTCGTTGAGGGTGGGCGTGCGGAAATTGGGGACAGGCGCTTATCTATTGTTTCTGGACATGCACCATATCATCGGCGACGGCGTTTCCATCGCCAATTTAATAAAAGATTTTTCCCGCCTCTATTCGGAAGAAGAGTTAGATCGTCTGGTTGTTCAATACAAAGATTTTGTTCTCTGGAAGCGGGAGGTGAACCGGAATGGCGCCTCTGGAGAGGATATGAATTACTGGTTGGAGACCATGGCGGGCGATCTTCCGGTTCTGGCGTTGCCCACGGATTTCCCGCGCCCCAAATCATTTTCGTACCGGGGAGCCATACACCGGACGCGTTTGGACCAGAATGCGGCGAAAGCCTTCAAGCGTTTGGCCGCGAAAAATGGAACCACCGTGTTTATGGCCTTGATGGCGGTTCTTCAGACATTGTTGCACCGGTATACCGGTCAGAGTGACATCATTGTGGGGACAGGCACCGCAGGCAGGCATCATCCGGATGCGCAGGATATTGTCGGAATGTTTGTCAATTCATTGCCTATCCGGTGCTTCCCTGAGCGGCACATGAGTTTTCTCGCTTTGCTTTCAACGGTGAGGCAAACCTGCATCGAGGCCTTCGAGCGCCAGGATGTGCAGTTCGAAAAATTGTTGGATCGCTTGAATGTCACCCGCGATCTTTCCCGCAGTCCTGTGTTCGATGTATGCCTGATGAACCAGAATTTTCAACTACCGAATCTTCAACTACCCTCTCTGACGGTGAGTCCGGTGGAATTTGACGCCGGTGTAGCGAAATTGGACATGACGATCTATGCGCATGAAGAGGATGATGAGATTTTGCTGGAAGTTGAGTATTGCAGCGATTTGTTTCATGCTGAAACCATCAGGCGCTTCACATCCCATTTCCAACGAATTGTCGAGCGGGTGTCGGAAGAGCCTGGGATCGCGCTGCGGGACATTCCGCTGGTGACCGAGGGAGAACAAGAGTTGCTTCTTCAACGTTTCAACAGTACTGAAAAGAATTATGGAGCGTCGCCTTCCATACACGGTATGTTCCGGCGGCAGGCGGAGTTGACGCCTCATCGGATCGCTCTGGCGGATGAGGCCGGGCATTCCATGACCTACCGCAGGTTTGACCGGACGACCGACCTCGTGGCAGGTTTTTTGGCGGCCAGGGGCGTGAAACGAGGAGATCTGGTGGGTTTGTCGGCAAAACGTTCCATCGAGATGGTGACGGCTATTTTGGGGATCTTGAAGGCCGGAGCGGCCTACCTTCCGATTGACCCCGCCTATCCGGCAGAAAGGATCGGCTACATCCTGGATGATAGTCGCGTAAGTATTGTCCTGTGCGGTGAATCCCACAACGAGGCGCCTCGGGTCTTTCCCGAGCGCGATGTGTTTTCGATCGAGGATTGTCGCCCCAAGTCTCATGCGATTGAGGACGATCTTCAATTACCGGATGTCTGCGGCGACGATCTGGCTTACGTTCTCTATACCTCCGGTTCCACCGGCAGACCCAAAGGGGTGTTGGTGGACCATGGACCGGCTGTCAACATCCTCTGCTCCCTGCAGGAATTGTATCCGGTTTCAGAGGGGGATGTGTATCTGTTCAGAACGCCTTATATTTTTGATATTTCCGTCACCGAACTCTTCGGTTGGTTCATGGGCGGCGGCGCGTTGTTTGTTCCTGTCAATGGGATGCAAAGGGATCCGCGGGATTTGCTGCGGATAATACGCTTTGGCAAGGTGACCCATATGAATGTGATTCCGTCGCAATTCCAGGTTTTATTGGAAACTGCCTCGCCGGCGGAGATGGCCGATCTTGGCTTCTTGCGTTATATTTTTTCAGGCGGAGAGGCGGTGCTCCCGGAAACAGTGCGACGGTTCCATCGGATGAATCATACGGCGAGGATGGAGAACTTGTACGGCCCAACTGAAGCGACGGTCTATGCCTCCTGGTATCCGTTGGCCCGATGGACGGGGACAGGCAATGTCCCGATCGGGTCGCCATTGGGGAATGTGAAGATGTATATACTGGATAGGGATTCCAGGCTTCAACCGTTGGGTGTGGTGGGTGAATTGTGTATCGGCGGAGTTGGACTGGCCCGTGGTTACTTGAACAAACCGGAGTTGACGGCGGAGAAATTTTTGGAGGAGGGAATCGATGCGGCGATCCCTTGTCGTCGCGTTTATAGAACAGGAGATCTGGCCCGTTGGTTTCCGGATGGGACCATCGAGTTTCTGGGGCGCATGGACCATCAGGTGAAGATTCGCGGCTTCCGTATCGAATTGGGGGAAATCGAAGGTCTTTTGCTGCGTCATCCCGCGGTTCAAGAGGCGGTTGTAGTGCCCCGGAGTGTCAATGGCAACGGCGATTCCCTGTGCGCCTACATTCTTCCCGGGCGGTCGCTCGAAGTGTCTGAAATCCGGGATTATTGCGCAGGAGCGCTAGCGGAGTATATGGTTCCCTCTCATTTTATGTTGATTGACCGGATTCCAAGGACTGCCAACGGAAAAGTGGATCGTAAATCGTTGCCCGCCCCCGCAGTTTCAGCCGGGCTGGCGATTGTCTCTCCGCGCACGGATATTGAGAGGCGATTGGCAGGACTGTGGGCAGAGGTGTTAGGATTGGAAACCGAGACCTTCGGTATTGATTGCAATTTTTTCAAAATCGGCGGTCACTCCTTGAGAGCCGCTGTCTTGTCCGCGAAGGTTTCCAGGGAATTCGATGTGGATATGCCCTTGGAGCAGATTTTCAAAACGCCGACAGTCAGAGGTTTGGCCAAATTCCTTGCCCAAGGGGAACTGACCCCTGCGGTCTCACCTGAACCTATTGAAAAGCGGGATTACTACCCGTTGTCCTCCGCCCAAAAACGGATGTATGTGTTGCAGCAAATGGAACCGCAGAGTGCAACGTACCATCTTCCCCAGCTATTTTCGATTGGACGGGACATGGATCTTTCTCGCCTGCAATCATGCTTCCGGCAATTGGTGGCCCGGCACGCCATCTTCCGCACTTCCTTCGTTACGAAGGATGACGAACCTGTTCAGCGGATAAGCGAAGCGGTGGATTTTAATGTGGAAGTTCTGGATGCTCCGGTGCCGGTGGAGACACTTATCCGGCCGTTCGACCTGGCCTGCCCGCCGCTCGTTCGGGTTGCCGTCACTGAAGATGGCGAAAGCGGCGACAGGCTATTGCTGGTGGATATACATCACATCGCCGGCGATGGAGTTTCGCTCGAAAATCTAGTTCGGGAGTTCGCCATCCTTTATTCCGGCGGGACTCTCGACGAGCTGCCGCTCCAGTATCGTGATTTTGCCGTCTGGCAGCAGGAAAGCCGGATGGGCATGGGAAAACAGGCGGCATACTGGACGCGCCAATTCAGCGGTGAAGTGCCGGTCTTGCAATTGCCCACCGATTATCCGCGGCAAAGAAGCGGGGCTCGAAGCGGGGATAGTGTGGCGTTCGATATTCCTTCGGATCTCTACTGTAATCTAGAAGAATTGGCGCTCAATCTCAATGCCACTTTTTTTATGCTTTTGTTGGCGGCGTTTGGGATAGTGCTCTCGAAATTGAGCGGACAGGAAGAGGTGGTAGTAGCGACACCGGCGGCCGGGCGGAATCACACCTGTTTGCAGCCGCTGGTGGGTATGTTTGTTAATACGTTGCCGTTACGGATCCATGTAAAGGAAGAATTGCCCTTCGACAATTTCTGCGCCAATGTCCGGGAACTGGCGTTGTCCGCCTTTGCAAACCAGGAATTTCCATTCGAGGATTTAGTGGAACTGGTGGATGTTGAACGGGATACCTCCAGAAATCCCTTGTTTGATGTGATGCTGCTGTTACAGAATATCGGGGACGGAAACGGGGACAGGCGGTTTGAACTTTTACCCGGAAATATCCGGGTGTGCGATTACCGCAACAAGACAGCTAAATTCGACCTGACGATGACGGGATTCCCGCAAGGGGACAGGCTGTCGTTTAAATTGCAATTCAGAACGGATCTCTATAAAAAAGAGACTGTCGAAGTGTTGGCGGAGTATTTCAAGAGAATTCTCGCTGTAGTGGCAGTCGAACCCGGCATCGCTGTCGGCGACATTCGTATGTTGGAGGACGGAGCGCTGGCGAAAGTAATGACGCGCCTCAATGACACAGACACAAATCATCCCCGCAACGATACTCTGATTAAAATATTTCAACGGCTCGCCGCTCAGGCGCCGGATGTCCCGGCTCTGGTGGATTGCCACGACGATTCTCTCTTCACCTATGGGGAATTGGATAGAATGGCGGGTTGCGTATGCCGGGGATTGCGGGCAATGGGTATCGGGCGCGGGCAGGTGGTGGGGCTCTCCACTCTTCGCTCCGGTTTGACCATAGCTGGTATTTTGGGGATTTTGAAGGCCGGCGCCGCGTATATGCCCGTGGATCCATGTTATCCGGAAGAAAGATCGCGATTTATGATGAGCGACTGCGGAGCTCCATTGTTACTCGCCAACAGGGACATCGCGGCATTCCTGCAGGATGAATATGTCGATTTGTTGGGTGCTCCCGGCGATGCGAGCGATGCCTCGGATCCGGCGTACGTGATATATACCTCGGGCACCACCGGCCGGCCCAAAGGAGTTCTGGTGGAGCACCGGCAGGCGGTCAACACGGTGTTTTGGTTCATCGGCAATTATGAATTGAAACGCGGCGTCCGGGTACTGCAAATGTCCGACCTTACCTTCGATCCCAGTATCAACCAGGTGTTTGGGACACTGCTCTCCGGTGGAACCCTGGTGATGGTGGATAAAGAGACGTTGACCGATACCGGGCGATTACGGCGTCGCATTGCCCGGCACCAAGTCGAAGTGTTGAATTTTGTGCCGCAATTATTGTCGCAATTATTGGGCGACGAACAAAAGCTCGCAAGCGTGCGCCTGGTGCTCTCAGGCGGAGAGGCGCTGACAGAAGTGGTGAAGGAAAAGATATTGAGCCGCGGATACCGTTTGTTCAATCAATATGGACCTACTGAAGCCACAATCGATGCCCTGGTCGAGGAATGCTCGACCCGAAAGATCGCCATCGGGCGTCCGATCGACAATACGCACGTTTATATAGTGGATCGGGTGGGCCGGCTGACGGAGCCGCTAGTGGCGGGGGAATTGTACATCGCAGGAGCAGGCGTCGCCAGAGGCTATCTGAACCGGCCGGAATTGACGGCGGAGCGGTTTGTACGTTTTACTCCAACTGAAGGGAGTGATGCGGTTTTGTGTTATCGCACCGGAGACCTGGCCCGTATCTTGCCTGACGGGAGGGTGGAATTCCTGGGGCGGATCGACCGGCAGGTGAAGATTCGCGGTTTCAGAGTAGAGTTGGCGGAAATCGAAAATCATTTACTGGCGTTTCCTGGAATATCCGAGGCCGTCGTAGTCGCTCGCTCGTGCGGCGAGGGAGGAGGAGCTCTGGCGGCGTATGTCGTTTTGTTGGAAGCGACTGATATCCGGTGCATTCAGGAATTCATGGCCGGTCGCCTGCCGGAGTACATGGTCCCGTCCCATATCCAGGCACTGGAACGGTTACCGCGAAATCAAAGGGGAAAAGTGGATGTGAAGGCATTGCCCGAACTGGACTTCGGAGCCGGCGATTCGAATCTTCCTCCCCAAACGTTTACAGAAATTTCGCTGGCGCGGATGTGGTCCGCCGTATTGGCTGCGCCTGAGGAAAAGATCGGGAAATTCAGCGATTTTTTCGGCCTGGGAGGGCATTCGTTGAAAGCCATGACCATGATCGCCCGAATCAAAAAAGAAATGGGTGTAAAAATCACTCTTAAGGAACTTTTCGCCAATTCCGCTCTTTATCGTATGGCGCGTGTGATTGCCGGGCGCAAGCCGCGATGCTCCGATTGCGACTCCCTCCAACCGGTGGAAAAACGGGCATATTATCCGTTGTCTCCGGCTCAGCGGCGGTTGTATATTTTACAGCGGATGGAACCGGATTCGACTGTGTACAATATACCGGAATGGATCGTCCCCGGCGAACCGGTTTGCGTTGAACGGTTGAAGAAGGTTCTCGATGTGTTGACCCGCCGTCATAGTGGTTTGCGGACATCTTTTCACATGAAGGACGGGGAACCGGTACAACGGGTGCATCAGGATGTTTGTTTGCAGGTTGAGCTATTGCAGCTTCCGGCGGCGGGTTTTATCCGGCCCTTCGATCTGGCGTCGGCGCCGTCGCTGAGAGTTGGCGTGTTGCAGGACGCCGATGGTAATGATGTGATCGTGCTGGATATTCATCACATTGTCTGCGACGGTGTGTCGATGCAGACTCTGTTGCGCGAGTTTAACGAGCTTTATCTACATCCGGCAGCCGCGTTGCCGGCTTTGACGCTTCAATACCATGATTTCTGCGTTTGGCGGCAAAGTCCCGCCGCTCAAAATATGGCCGGCCGGCAAGAGGCCTTCTGGCTGGAGGAATTTTCCGGTGATCTGCCGGTATTGGAGTTGCCTCTCGATTTTCAACGACCCAACATTCAGAAGTTTGACGGCGGCAGTGTGACGCTCGCGCTGGATAGCCAGAAGACCTCTGCGCTGGCGACTCTGGCCAAAGAGAATGGTGTCACGCTCTATACGGTTTTACTGGCGATATTCAGCCGTTGGCTGGCGCATCTATCGGGGCAAGAGGATATGGTCGTCGGAACGCCGGCAGCCGGAAGGGGGCATGCGGATCTTGAACATCTGGTGGGTATGTTCGTCAATACACTCGCCCTCAGGATAAAGCCGGAGGCCCATCTGACATTTATAGATTTCTTAAGGGCTCTGGGCGAGAAAACAATACGGGCGTTTGATCACCAGGATTTCCCGTTCGAGGATCTGGTAGACCGGTTGCCGGTGGGACGGAATGCAGGCCGGAATCCGTTGTTCGATGTGATGTTCGGATTTCAGATCTCCGGTTCTCACGAAGCAAGCTTCCGAAGTGAATTCGTTTTGGGAAATCCCGTGTCGCGCTTTGATTTGAGTCTCAATTGCCTGGAGCGGCACGGTGAATTGGTGTGTTTCTTCGAGTATGCCACGGCGTTGTTTAAGGAGGAAAGCGTTCTCCGGTATGTCGGCCATCTGGAATGTTGCGTCGATTCAATTCTCGAAAATCCCTTCGCGACGCTTTCCGACGTAGAGGCGATGCCATCGGCCGAACGACGGAGGTTGTTGTCGGAATTCAACAATACCGATGTGGATTACGACCTTCCCATAAATCTATGGGACCTTCTGGTCAACAAAGCTCAAACCACCCCGGATGCGGTAGCATTGGTAGAGCCGGGACGGAACGCCCGGGTCACTTACCTGGAGATAGTACAAGCGGCGGAAGGGCTCGCTTTCCGGTTGGAGGAATACGGCGTGGAAGCGAGGAATATCGTCGCCTTCTCATTGGAGCGGTCCATCGAACTGGTGATCGCGATTTTTGGGATTCTTAAGACAGGAGCCGCGTATTTGCCGCTCGATCCAGCTTATCCTTCCCAGAGGGTATCGTATATATTAGCGGATAGCGGAGCGAAATTGGTATTGAGCGATTCGCCGCGAGAACACACGTTCCCCGGGAAACCCTTGCTCAATGTCGGCGATTGTATAAACAGAAAAATTCAAGCGGGGATAAGTCGCGCTGCCCGGATGACCGGACTGGGACGATCCGGGGATCCGGCCTATGTTATTTACACTTCGGGCTCCACAGGGCAACCAAAAGGCGTTCTGGTAGAGCACTCCACCGCTGTGAATCTCATTTGCGCCTTACAGGAAGCCTTCCCTCTGCGGCCGGGCGATGTTTATCTCTTTAAGACCGCGGTAGTGTTCGATGTCTCGGTGAGCGAGATCTTCGGCTGGATCCCCGGCGGCGCCACTCTAGCGATCCTTCCACCCGGGCAGGAGAAGGATCCTGAAGCGCTGATCGATGCCATCCGGCAGTACGGCGCCACCCATGTGAATTTTGTCCCTTCGATGTTCCAGGCTTTTTGCGAATCGCTGAAACGTCTGCATAGTGTTACTTTCGAACGTCTCAGGTATGTATTTTTGGCTGGAGAAGCCCTCGCTCCGGCTCTAGTCGCCATGGCCCGTCCACTTCTCGATGGGGTTCTGCTTGAGAATCTGTATGGCCCGACAGAGGCTACGGTTTATGCGAGCCGATATACGCTTCGCGATTGGGATGAGCGAAATAATGTGCCTGTCCCTATCGGAACTCCGCTTCCCAATGTCAGGTTATTTGTCCTGGGGCGACAGTTGGAACTCAAAGGAATCGGGATCCCCGGCGAATTGTGCATCGCCGGAGAGGGATTGGCCCGTGGTTATCTGAATCGCCCGGAATTGACCGGCAGGCAATTTGTATGCGTGGAAGGGATCGATGCCGAAGATGCGAGTCTGCCGGTTCTTGTCTACCGCACAGGTGATCTGGTCCGAATGCTGTCCGATGGAAATATCGAATTTCTCGGCCGGATCGACAATCAAGTCAAGATTCGGGGCTTCCGTATCGAATTGGGGGAAATCGAGAGCCGTCTTCTGCGCCACGGTTCAGTGGTCGAAGCAACGGTCGTCGCCCATTGTGATTCGGTGCGCGGGCCGTACCTTTGCGCCTATGTGGTTCCTGGCGACGATGGATGCGATGAAAAAACGCTGCGGGAATATGTAAAGGGATGCTTACCCAATTATATGGCACCCGCCTATTTTATTGAATTAAATGAGTTCCCGCGGACCGTGAGTGGCAAGATCGATAAAAAATCGTTGCCTCTTCCCGGCTGTCAGGCCGAAACAAACTCCCAGGTAACTGAACCGGAAAATCCCACCCAGAGGGATTTATGTCTTATCTGGCAAAAGATTCTCAACCACTCGGGCTTTGGGATTCACGATAATTTCTTCGACCTTGGAGGTAATTCCCTATTACTTCTAAAAATGCACGCCGCCATCGAAGAGAGGTTTCACGGAGCGATACGGGTGGTGGATTTGTTCAACCTGCCATCCGTAGCTGCGATAGCAGCTTTCATCGATAACCGGTACACAGCCGAAGAAAAGATAGTCGCGCCTCCTTTACCGCAATTGCCAGAAACCTATTTTGTAGCCCCCGGCGTAATGCGGCAACCGGATTTCCTGGCATTCACAGTGATTGGAGGGGTATTCCGGCAATTGAAAGACAAAGCCGGCAGTAAGGGGATTAGATTGGAAGATATGTTGTTGGGAATATATATCTATCTATTCTCTGAAATCACCCAGCAGGATATGATTGAAATTCCAGTGGTAGTGAGGAGTCGAAACCGGATCGATCACCTGGCAATGGATTTGTCGAAGGTCGATTCCATTGTGAATCTGTTTGAACTGGTACGCGACACGCTGGACAGGAGCGAATGCCGCGCAGCGGCGGATGCCAAACCTATCTGGGATACCGGAGGGATTGTTTCGGATAGGCAAGTCCGCATGGTATTTTACTTGAAGAAGTTCCTCCGGTCCGCGGGAAATCTGACTGAACGGGCGGATCTGGCACTGGAAGTTGAGGAAAAAGCGGATAGAATAAATTTTTGCTGCGAATATTCCGGCCGTTTGAAGGAAGAAAAAGTCGAAGAGATCATCTCGATGTATGTCGAAATGCTGGGCGCCGTTGCGAAATCTCTCGACGATGACGGCAACGCCCAGGCTTGAGACGAAAGACTAAAAATCGGAGACCCATACATGAAACGAAAACTATTGGATATCGGACCTTCTAAAACAAATATTTCAGGGAAATCGTTGGTAAAAGATAAGGGGGATGTTTCCTCCAAAGATATCGCCATCATCGGCATCGGTCTGAAAATCCGCGACGCCTCCACAATAGGGGAATTCTGGCGTTATCTGGCAGACGGCGTAGATTGTATCGTGCCATTCCCGCAGCAACGTAAAAAGGACGCTCTCGGGTATTTGGGGCACACCGGCATCGACGCCGGGAGTGTCACTTTTTTGCAGGCGGCCTATCTGGAAGCCATCGATACATTCGACTACGCATTCTTCAAAATGTCGCCCCGCGAGGCCAATCTCATGGACCCGAACCAGCGCTTGTTCCTGGAAACCGCCTGGACATGCGTCGAGGACGCCGGTTATGGGGGCGATTTATTACGAGGGAGCAGGACCGGAGTTTTTATTGGTTTCTCAGGTGATGGTGAAGGTTACAGCCGGTTGGTGACACTGGCCGGATCTGCCGGCGCGATGCAAGCGATGCCCGGGAACCTCGACGCAATCATCCCCAGTAGAATTTCCTATTTGATGGATCTAAAAGGTCCCAGCGTTTCGGTAAACACCGCCTGCTCCTCTGCGTTGGCGGCGCTGCATTGGGCGTGCCGCTCGTTGAGGTCAGGCGAATGCCGCCAGGCGTTGGTGGGGACTGTCCGGTTGAAATTGATGCCTCTGGATACCGGGGTCCGGCCGGAGATTATGTCCGCCGACGGTCGCACCAAAGCGTTCGACGACCGCTCGGACGGTACCGGGGCAGGCGAAGGCGTGATAGCTTTGATGCTCAAACCCCTGCATCGGGCGCTTCGGGACAATGATCATATTTATGCCGTCATCAAAGGGACAGCCCTCAACCAGGATGGAAATTCCATCGGTATCACCGCACCCAACGTCGAAGCTCAAGAGGATGTGATTGTGTCCGCGTGGTACGATGCCGGGATTCACCCCGATACCATCTCTTTCATCGAGGCCCATGGAACAGGAACGGTACTGGGAGACCCCATCGAAGTGGAGGGAATTACCCGCGCGTTCCGCCGG
>JAHELQ010000132.1 GCA_024644125.1 Candidatus Aminicenantota bacterium
CATACTAGATAAGCGCAGAGATATATATCCTCCGCTGGTCCCCGCAAATCGGTCACAACCGCCTCTTTGACCGCCGGGTGCCGGAGTAAACGGGTTTGGATCTCCCCCATCTCGACGCGGAAACCGCGAATCTGAACCTGCCGATCCAGTCTTCCGAGGTAGTGGATATCGCCGTTTGGAAGAAGGCGCGCCTTGTCGCCGGATTTATAAATGTCAAAGCCCCTGCCGAACGGATCTTCGCCGAATTTTTCTGCCGTCAGCTCCGGCTGGTTGAGATAGCCTCGACCGACTCCAGCTCCACCCACCACCAATTCGCCGGCTACACCCAGCGGCGCGAGCTTTCCGTACTGGTTCACAATATGCAGCGCCATTGTGGGAATCGGGCCACCGATGGCGCTGTCGCCGGACGCGATATCCCCGGCATCGAGCTTTTTGAAGGTGGCATGTACAGTTGTTTCCGTTATTCCAAACATATTGACCAGTTGAATTCCCGGATACAATTTGTGGAAGCCGGCCAATTTTTGGGGATTGAGAGCTTCCCCTCCAAAAATCACATACCGAAGCGACAAATCCTTCTGGCGATTGGAGGCTTCATGATCGGCCAACGCGTAAAACGCGGAGGGGGTCTGATTCAACACAGTGGCGCATTCCCTCTTGATAAGCCGTAGGAACAGCCCTGTGTCGCGGGAGACGGAGGAAGGAATCACGATGAGTTTTCCTCCGAATAACAATGCGCCGTACATTTCCCAAACTGAAAAATCGAAGCAATAGGAATGAAACATGCTCCAGATATCGCTTGAACTAAACTCAAATTGAAACCCGCTGCAAAACAGCAACCGGGCCACATTGCGCTGTTCTATGATAACGCCTTTGGGTTTGCCGGTGGTTCCGGAAGTATAGATGATGTATACGGGATCGGTAGGGGATCCTCCCCCATCGCCGGCAATCGTTGCGTCCGCAGCGGAAATCGCCGCCCAGGTGAGTCGATGTATCCCTGCATCCGGTGAAGGATCAAATCCGTTCGTGCCGGTTATACAAATCTTTGCCGCGCTGTCCGCCAACATATAGTTGATTCTGCCCTTGGGGAATTGGGAATCGACCGGTAGATAACACGCGCCTGCGTAAAGAACGCCCAACATGGCGCCTACCATCTCGATAGAGCGTTCCATAAGCAAGGCGACAATAGCTCCGGCCGAGATTCCATTCTTCCGCAACGCCGCATCCGTCTGCCGCGCCATCATATCGAGATGGCCGTAAGTTACGGAGCCTGTCCCCAACGAAAGCGCAATCCGGTTTGGATTAAAATTAACCATATCGCGGAAACGTTGCTGGATGGTTTTATCGATGAAGCCAATTTCGCCAGTGTTGTCCAACAAATACAGTAAATGTTCCCGCTCGCGCCTGTCCAGAATGTCGATGTCTTTCAGCAAAATCCCGGGCTGCGATGCCACTGTCGTAAGAATCGTTTCCAGGTACCCTGCGAACCGTTGGACAGTGTCCTGGATAAAGAGGGCCGAACTGTACTCGATTTCCAATTCGATTGCCTCCGTCCGCAAGCGCGCCGCGAAGGTGAGGTCGAATTTCGCGGTGGAACGGGGCATGGGGATGGGAGAGATGGATAAGCCATGGGCGCGTTTTCCATCCAGACCTTCCTGGTCGAACGTCATCATTACATCGAAAATCGGATGGCGGCGGGGATCGCGATTATTCCAGATCTTCTCCACCAAACGTTCGAAGGGATAATCGCCATGTTGGGCAGCGGCCAGGATATTCTCCTTCACTTCGTCCACCAGTCGGCCGAAAGATTTATCCCCACGGGGCGAATGCCTCAAAGCGATGGTATTGACGAACATCCCCACCACCGGTTGAAACTCCTGGAACCTTCGTCCTTCGATCACGCCGCCGGTGACGATATCCTCTTCTCCGCTCAATTTTGCCAGCAGCACGTTCAGTAAGGCGGAAAACACCATATATCCTGTGGCGCCGCACCCATCCATCAGGTTCTTCAACGCCGACGCGACACCTGCATCCCACTTCACGTTCAGGCACGCGCCCAGCCAGTCACGAACGAGGGGTCGCTTCATGTCCAGCGGCAATTCCAATACCGGCAGCCCTTCGGAGAATTGATCCAGCCAGAACCGCTCCTGCTCTTTGCGAGCTCCATCTTCGTCTTTTCCCGATTGCCATTCGGCGTAATCCACATAACGGTATTGCAACTCCGGCAGGTCCTCATCCCCATAGAGTTTCAGAAACTCATCCATCAGGATGTTCATGGAGGCGCCGTCGGAGATGATATGATGCATGTCCAGAATTATCTGATGGCGATTCTCGCTGAAAGAGGCCAATCCCACCCGCAGAAGCGGCGGACAGGCCAGATCGAATGGCCGGACGAAAGAATTTGCGACATTCATTGGGTTTCCCGGAGGGAGATCTTCCACTTCCAACGTCACAGAGGGGTAAATCCGTTGCACTGGTTGGTGGTCCACTGTTTCGAATCCGGTTCTCAAAACAGGATGCCGCTCGATCAAGCGTTCAAAGATGGAGAACACTTTTTCGCGATTCAGAGTTCCGGCGATTTCCAATACGACCGGCATATTGTACAGGATACTGGCGGGTTCCATTTGTTGCAAGACCAAAAGCCGTTTTTGAGCGGAGGATGTGCGGTAATATTCCCTATTCTCCACAGACATCACAGTAAAGGCGGCACTCTCGCTTCCGCTTGCGATAACCTCGGCCATGAGCGATATTGTCGGATTGGTAAACACATCCGCCACAGTCAGGCGCACGGAAAACTGTTTGAAAATGCGGGCGATCAACGTGATGGCCTTGATGGAATGTCCTCCGAAATCAAAAAAGTCTTTATGGATATCCATGTGGTCTTCGGGCACTTCAAGGACCGAAGCCCAGATCGACGCCAATCGCTTTTCCAGATGATTTCCCGGCGGCGTGAACCGCGCCTCGTCAAGAGGTTCGGGAGGAATCAAGGCTTTGCGGTCAACTTTTCCGCTGGTGGTGCGGGGGAAGTGTTTCAATTCTACAAACTGCGCGGGAACCATGTATGCCGGTAAAAGGGCTGCCAGGTAGTCGCGGATCTCGCGATGATCTATTTTTTCTTCCGGGATGATGAAGGCTGCCAGTGATTTGTCAGAACCGGCGGTTTGATGGACAATTACTGCCGCCTCTCCGATGGCCGGATGCTTCAACAGCAGATCTTCGATTTCTCCCAATTCGATACGGAAGCCCCGGATCTTCACCTGATGATCCATGCGGCCCAGAAATTCCAATTGACCTGACTGGGGAAACGAGATCAGATCGCCTGTCCTGTAGAGTTTTGGATACAGGGACCAGGCTGAAGCCAATCCTCCGATCGTGCGTGTATCGATGTATTTCTGCTCTGTGAGTTCCGGATTGTTCTGATAACCGGCGGATAGCCCGGTGCCGGAAATCACCAATTCCCCAGGGGCGCCTTTAGGCTGAACATGACCGAATATATTCACGATGGCCAATTCGGCGCCCGCCACCGGCATACCGATGGAGATCCTGCCCTTCCCGTTCCAGTTCCCCAGATCATACAACGTCGTGTATATTGTCGTCTCGGTGGGGCCATAGGCGTTGATCAGAGGGACATTCAGTTTCCATTTGCCAAAGGCCTGGATGGTTTCAGGAAGCACCGGCTCTCCGCCCAGAAACACCATCCTCAAAGAAGACAACATACGGATATTGGCGGGTTCCAAAAAATTGCAAAAAGCGGTGAATAAAGATGGAACAAAGTTTGCGACAGTGACGCGCCGGCGCGCGACGGTTTCAAGAATCGAGAGCGGTTCCTTCTCCTGGCCGGAAGGTAAAATAGCCAGGCGGGAAGAACCCCACAACCAACCGAAAATCTCGCTGATGGACACATCGAAGCTATAGGTGGTCTTGAAGAGCAGGCAATCATCCGCGGTGAATCCCACCATCCGTTGCAGACACGACAAAAGGTTCATCACCGACGGTTGGCGAATCATAACTCCTTTGGGAACCCCGGTGGAGCCGGATGTGTATATGATATTCAAATAATCGCCTACATCGTGGGCTTCGCAATCATCACCTTCAATCGCGTTATTTGCCAGTTTTTTGTTGTCGAGGAAAAGGCGCAGGGAGAATTCATCGATCCCTTCGATCACGTCTTCATGACCCGCCAACACATTTATGCCGCTATCGCGCAACATGTAGAGCATCCTCTTCGATGGAAGGTTCGGATCCACCGGAAGATAAACGGCTCCAGCTCCAAGAGCCCCGAAAATGGCTGCCACCAGATCGACGGTTCTGCGGGCGACGAATCCCACGATATGGCCGGGCATCACGCCGAGATTCCGGAAAGTCCGCTTCCAGATGGTTGCTTGCAGCAAAAATCGACTGACTGTGACAGACAGATGGCCGCGATATCGAGGTTCCACCAGGGCGATTGAATCGGGATTTTTTGAAGCCGCCGCTAACAAAGCTTCCCAAACGGAGGCGGAGAGCGGTTGATTCTCCGGTTCGCCATTCAAGTCCAACATGATGAGGCTCCGTTCTTCCTCCCGCAGCATATCAATCTCATCGACAGATAGTTCCGGCGATGACGCTATAGATTCCAGTATGCGAATAAAATGATTTCCAAATTGCCGGATCAACGGCGGTGAATAAAAACGGTGGTTATATAAAATCGACAACTCGTACTGCTCGAGCTCCCTCACTACGACGGTCATGTCGTAGTGGGTAATTTCGTTGGCTTCCACCGAGATGATGGCGATACCTCCGGCATCCTGTCCCAACAGGCTCTGTACCGGATAATTTTCCACTACCAACAAAACCCGGAACAATTCCTCGGGACCCTGGTATTGGCTGCAAGCCTTGATATCCACCAACGGCAAACGGCCGTGGGCTTCCACTAGCTGCAATTGCTCCCCTATGCGTTTTAAGGTCGAGGCGACGGTCTCCCCAGCGGCTGGATTGATCCTGACTGGAACCGTGTGAATCAGGAGACCCACCATTCGTTCAATCCCATTGACGGGAACCGAACGGCCCGACAAAGTCGTACCGAATACCACATCCCGCCGGTTTGTATAGCGTTGCATCAAAAATCCCAGGGTTGCGCTAAATAGAGTCGCGGCAGTGAGATGGTAGCGATAGGACATGGCGTCGATTGAACTACAGAGGCTTCGGGGAAATGTGAAGACTTCCGGAGCGGCAGGTATGTCTTCGAAGGAATCGATCTCTTCCCGGTGCAGTGCGGTAACCGTATCCACGCCTTCAAGATAACCGAACCAGAATTCTTTGTCCCTGCCCACCGGGTAATCACGCAGCCATTTGACATATTCCTTGAATGGAACTCCGTTTGCAGGGGCGCGCTCGCCGGCGGCCGCTAGAGAGCGATATAAGGCGAACAACTCCTGCAACATGATGCTGTTGCTCCAGCCATCCGCAATGATGTGATGGTGGGTGACCACCATGCTATACTGGCCGCGGCCGGTTTTCACCACAGTCACCCTGAGGGGAACATCAGTCAAATCGAATCCCAGGAGCCGGTCGTCCCGAAGAAATTTCGAGAGTTCTTCCTCGCACTCTTGTTCCGGTAGATGGGCGAGATCATGAGAAGACAGGGATAGGGTCCATTGTCTCAACACCGCCTGCACAGGAGAGGCCACGTTCTCCCACCGAAAAACTGTTCTCAACGATGGATGCGCGGCGATAACCATGTTCCAGCATCGCTGGAGAACGTCTTTGTCGAGATCTCCGGTGACGCCGGCGATGAGCTGCTCGACATACTGCGTCGATCCAGGATGCTCCAGATAATGAAAGAGCAATCCCTCCTGGGTGGGAGTCAACCCAAACACGTCCTGGATATTTTTGCGGTCTAGTTTTGTCACGTTATTCAAAATTTTAAAAAATAGAGATTATTCTTCCACTTCCCAGAGCACGCTGACCCTGGCGCCTTGGTGGCAATTGACAACGCCTTTGTTATGAATTTTAGGCAATACCCTGAGCCAACCGCCGGCATATTCGTTTCCAAGAATAAAAAATCCCCAGACTGCGTCGTGCACTGCCGTACCGTTTTCACCGTATTGATAAATATATGGAACGGATTCGTAAAACTCCTGTACCAACCAATTCTTCGCTTCTATGGCATAGGAAACATCTTGTTTCCATTGTTCCATGTCTGTATTGCGGCCGATAACAACTTCTTTGCCGCCCAGGCCGTCTCCTGACTTGATCACCATCCGGTTTTTGTTTTCCATCATGAATTCGATCAGATCGACCTGCGTTCCGTCATAGGATGTTTTGCCCGGTGTGACCTTACGGGTCCAGGGGATGTAGCGTTCGATGGCTTCGATCTCTTCTTCGCTAAAGAGCCCCGATTCCTTGTACTCGGAGAGAAGCGCGAGATTTAACTTGTTGGAAATCAATCCTGTGACCGGTCCATTGAGAACGATGAGATTGCCTGCGGAAAGCGCTTTCGTAACTTCCGGCGGCACCGCGCCGTGGTAGAGCTCCACCATCAAGTCTACTCTCCGGTCTTTGTACATGATACAATCGTCAACCAGGTCCAGATGATTGAAGGTGCAACAAATAAATTCCCCTCTGACGCCCAGGTATTTTTCCCTCAAGATCTGCTGGAACAGATTGTTGACATAGAGCCGCAGATAATTGGATTCCCGGATCGCTTCGTCGTCGATAATCAGCGATACATTGACGACATCGATTTTGCCTTTGTATTTATGATACACAGACGCGATCGAATGTTCCATGAGCGCCGCCAGTAAATTTTTTTGTTTCAATTGCAATTGCCATTCTTTGATGAAGCCGTCGATGACAGGATGCTTCAAATAGAGAGCTTCCCACAACGGAACCTGCCAACCGCCGAGATTGGCCGAAACATTGTATTCCAGACACTTCCATCCCTGGTTTGAGAGGATGAAATCGCCACGGGCCAGAAGATAATCGAAGCTGTGTTCCAGGTATCCTTCCAACAACGAATTCAGTAGAGCCGGGGAATAATTATAAAATTCCTGCATCTTTTCGAGATTACCGTTGAAAAATCTGCCGGGTAATCGTTTCACCAGCTCGAACACTGCTTCGCCGGCGCAGGCGATTTCCCGCCTCGTTTCCTGATTGATAAATGTCGGCCACGGCTGCAATTGGAACAATACATTGTGCAAATCCATGGAATCATAGTTTTCAAGAAGGAATGAATCGGGCCTGTTATCGACATATTCAAGAAAATTCACGCTACAAGCGGAAAGATCTTTATGAGACTGGAAGGTCTTATCGTCGCACACGATGTGTTTAAAATTTGGTTTCATGTCCTGCCCCCTTTTATTTTCATCACGCGTAAATATAACGCTGTTTCGGCGCTATGCGGACCGGAATGGTGGTCGATCCGCCTTTCGCTTTTTTTTTTTGTATTCGCAAATGCATATAGGTTTCCGGGTCCACGAGCAGTATGTTCTTGAAGGTTTCCCGGAATTGTTCCAGGTTCTGGAACCCCAATATTTCAGCAAAACGGGAACAATCAATCCCATCAGTCTCTTCTATCATTCGCAACGCCCGGTGAATTTTTTCTTGTTCGATGAAATATTCCAATTCCAGTTGCACCATGTTTTTGAACTTTTCTTTAAGTTTTGAACGGGAGATATGGAAAATTTCAGCCAGGATTTTGGTATCCAATTCCGCCAGTTCCTGGCAAGAACATCCAAGAATATAATGAATAACGGATTCAGAGAGCGCTGATTTCATAATTCTACCCACTCCTCGAAAAAAGAGGCGGATAGGCTCCCGCCCATTGGTTCAGCCGGTTTCCAAATAAAAAAAGTTAAGCCAATATCCATATCATGGACCGCGAGTGAGAGTGCTAAACATAACAAAGGCCGGTACCCCCCTGAATTGCCAAAATGGTTACCCGAACGGTGTAATTATTTGCAGGTCCCCGACACAGCCCTACCCGATGTCAAGCAAACGAAAGGCCTTAAGGAAAATCATATGGAGTTTTCAATTTTTAATAATTATGAACAATAAAAAGGAACAGATGAGTCAAATTTCAACCAAAATATTTTTTCATTTTGCTATATATCTGACACATCTCCAATCACGTTTTATTCTTCTCTGGCCTCTTCTTTTTTCCTTTTTTATTACTTTCCTTCCGTATTATTTATATAGCGTAACTTGTCTTAATTAATGAAAAAAGCGTGGTTTTTTTAAACATAAAGTAATTTTTTTTATAATTAGATAAGGATATGTGTAATTTGTTTACAAGGGGGAGTTAGTATGGTATCTTTTGATATGGGCAATATGAATAAGGAAGCGGTTTTTCAGGCCTCGACGAAACGTAGATTGGGAATTGTGACAGCAACCGCCATCGTTGTGGCCAATATGGTAGGAACAGGAATTTTTACCACCTCCGGTATCATGGCCTCCCATGTTCCATCTCCTCTCTGGATTCTGGTTTGCTGGATATTGGGAGGAATTGTCGCATTATCCGGCGCCCTGTGTTATTCTGAATTGGCTACGCGGATGCCGGTGGTGGGCGGCGAATATGTTTATCTGAAAACTATTTTTCATCCATCCCTGGGATTTCTAACCGGATGGACATCGTTTTTTGTCGGCTTTTCAGCTCCAATCGCGCTCGCGGCTTTCGGCTTTTCCGAGTATTTATTCAAGGGTTTCCCGGTGATATTAGGAGGGACGACGTATCCGTTAATTCTGGTGAAAAAAATTCTCGCCGCCGGCATCATCCTATTGTTCACAAGCGTACACTATACCGGCTACCGTCTGGGAGCCGCGGTACAAAACCTGTTAACAGCGGTCAAGATCATATCTATCCTTGGTTTGGCTGTGGCCGGAAGTTTGATCGGCAAAGGATCGTTTCGAAACTTCACCTCGGCAGCCACGCAACCATTCGATATCATCGGCTTCGGAACAGCCATGATCATGGTGATGTTCGCCTTCAGCGGTTGGAACGCCAGCACTTACATTGCTGGAGAACTCCGCGATCCCAGAAAAACGTTGCCTTTGTCGCTCTATCTCGGCACAGTGATCGTTATCGTCCTGTATCTTGTGCTCAATGGTTTTGTTTTTTATTCGGCTTCTTATTCCGATCTGGCCGGTTCCATCACTGTAGTGGAAGTCGCCTCTGTCAACGCGTTCGGCGATTGGGCGGCGAAACTGGTGAGCGCCATCATCAGTCTGGCTCTACTATCGTCATTGAGCGCGTACCTAATCATCGGCCCCAGGGTGTACCAGGCGATGGCGATGGACCGGATGTTCTTTCCATTCGCCTCCCGTGTCCACCCGCGCTTCGACGTACCCAGCCGTTCGGTTTTATTGCAAGGCATTGTGGCTGTGACGATGGTGGCGATCGGTTCCTTCCACCAGATATTGATTTATGTGGGTTTCTCGTTGGGAATTTTTCCATGGTTGGCGGTGGCGGGATTGTTCATCGCCCGGAAGCGTAAAATCGGCGAGCATACCGCTGTCAGGACATGGGGATATCCGTATGTGCCGGTATTTTTTCTGGTTACAAGCCTCCTGATGATGATTGCCACCTTCCTGCGACAACCGGTCGAGTCCATCGTCGCGATCGCCACCATCGCGCTGGGCATTCCCTTCTACGTTCTCTGGGTAAAAAAAATAAAATGACGGTTTTTCGGTTTTTGCAGGAACCCAGCGGGCGTTTTTTTCGTTAATGTAGTATGATTATGGAACAACACTTCGTACAATGTTCAATCTGGAGGTTCAATAATGCAAAACAATAACAATTTTTCCCGTATGCAAACGCTGTCAATCGGAATCATCATCCTGACCGTGGGAATCATTTTTTTTCTCCACAATATCATCCCATCCTTCCATGTCGGGAATTTGTGGCCGCTATTTATGTTGATTCCAGTGGTGGCTTTGCTCTTTGTATGGATCAACGGCAAAAAGAAAGCTTCGGGTGTGGTTCTCCCCATTGTGATCTTGATTTTTTTCTGCGCCTATTTTTTATGGCTCAATTACACTCATTGGTCCAATGTCGCCGATACATGGCCCAACTTCTTGATCGGCCCCGGGCTTGGATTTTTGGCTCTCTACTTTGTCAGTCGTCATTGGGGCTATTTGATTCCAGCCTCGGTGCTTTTGGGATTGGGAGGGATTTTTTATACCGAATTAATGGACAATTCTTATTTGATCGGCGTGTTATTGATCGCTGCCGGCGTTGTGTTCATCCTCAGTTCGTTGGTGAAAATAAGCTCTACCCCCAAACAAGACGAGGCTGACCAGTCTTCGGAACAGGGAAATTTATAAACTCAAATGGCCGTAACCATGATATCGCGGGTGACGGCCGCCTGACCGCCCCGATTGTCCGTCACTTTCAAAATAACAGTGAAGGTCCTATTACCGGAAACATCCCAGGTATAACGGTGTTCGACCTTTTCTCCAAAAGCGGAGGTTCCGTCTCCAAAATCCCATTGGAACCGTGTCATATAACCATCTGAGTCGGAGCTCAAGCTTCCGTTGAAATAAATTGTTTCTCCTTTTTGGGGAGATGCGGGGGAATAGGAAATGACTGCCGAGGGGAGCTGATTCTCTACCTCTTCTTCCACGCGCACTTCGATTTCCGCGGTTTTAGCTCCAGAACCGGCGGTTACTACCGCGGTTGCAGTTGTGTTCAACAAATCCTCCACCATGCCGTTAGCGTCTGTTGTATAGATGCTTTTGCCGCTGGAAAAATGTCCGGCGGTGGTTGAAAGGATGACCGGGATATCGCCCAGGAGATTGCCATCGGCGTCGGAAGCGAAGATGCGGATCCGCGCCTGTCCCCCGCCGGGCGGTAGAAGTGAAGGATTGGCTGAAATGGAAAGGGTTTCCAATGCCGCGTTGCCGATGATGATGGTCAGCGGATTCGGTTCCGCCAGGACATTGCCGGAGCGCGCTTGAATTTCGGCGATTCCGCTATATTGACCCGAGACGAATTCGACTGAGGCGCGGCCGTTCATGATTTCCACCTCCGCAGGTTCAACCTTCCCGAGCGTCGCCTGAAACATTACCAGAGTATGATCGTGCAGGGCTTCACCGTCGGAGCTAAAACCCATCACCGTGATAATCGACCTGTCCCCTCCGGTCTTGAGAAACGGCTTCCCAGTGGAGATAATCAAATTGGCGCCTTCGGATGCGTAAAATGGCACCCGTTTGCAGGAAGAGGAGGTCATCAGAATCATCGCAAGCATCGCAAGAATTAGAGTCTGTTTCATTTGGAATTCTCCACTTGAGTTTCTTGTTTTTTTTGCATATCGACCGGAGGCGAGGCGAGCTTCAAACGGATGTTACTTTCGGTGCCGGACTCCACCGGAACGAGGTCCGACTCTTGAATATCCGGCATGCGCAAGATATAGGGAGTCACTCTCAAGATAATGTCGGTCTGATCCACTTGCCGGCGGTTCCCGGAAAATATGTCGCCCAATAAA
>JAHELQ010000630.1 GCA_024644125.1 Candidatus Aminicenantota bacterium
GCGAATGATCCTATGACAATGCCGGTCAATACCGGAATGTCGGTATCCTGCGGTTTCGGAGGTATCAATTCCGTGTTATTGGTCAAAAAGTACGAAAAGTAGAAAAAATATATTAAAAAAAAGAGGTGATTAAATGGCAAACAAGTTTGATTGTAAGTTTGAAGTAACGGTAGAGAAAGTGACAGGGAAATGTCATGCGAATTACGAAGAGGGGCAAACTTACATCTTTGACGGCTTGGCGACGCCAGCCAACTTTTGTGGGGGAGCGTACCATGTGATTTTCCCTGCCCTATTCGCCTTGAAATTCGGAGCCAACTTTCCTTTTGAGAAAGAGGAAGGGGTCGCGCATTCCACCTGCCCGGACAACGGTTATGTGACCTTTAAAGTCAGGAGGATAGAAAATGTGCCGTCAGAGTGACAAAACCGCGTTTATCTTCCCCGCTTCCGGCCATTTGAGTCCTGGGATTTGTATGGACTATTACGGGAAATATCCCAAAGTCCGGGAATTCTTCGATATTGCCAGCGAGATTCACAAGCTGGATTTCAAGAAGTACTTTTGCGACGACACCAGTGATTTCAAACGCCCGGTGGATGCGGAACTGGCAACCATGTTGGTCAGTATATCCAAATATGTGGCGTGGATGGATGAAGTTGATATTAAACCCACCCTGTTTTCGGGATTGAGCCTGGGGTTGTACACCTCGCTTATCGCATCCGGTTCCGTTTCGATGGCCGACGCGTTCTGGCTGCTCAAGAGGACGATGGAGGTGGGAACCAATGTTCCGGGTAAAATGGGTCTGATTGTCGGCTTGCCCTATGAAGAGGTCGAGAAATTGTGCCGTAATGAATCGTTCCAGGGGCACGTGTGCATCGCCAATTACAATATGAGGGAGCAAGTGGCCATCACCGGCGAGGACCATTCGGTGGAAACCGTCTTGAAGTTGGCGCTCAAAGCCAATGCCATGAAATGCAAGATTATATACGATGGCCAATTCCATTCGCCGGCGTTGAGTCAGTGGGCGGATGAAATGATGCGGATGATGGACCGGATGGATGTCAAAAAGCCTAATATTCCGATTCTGTTTCTGTACAATTTGAAAGAAGCGGGCACACCCGAAGAGATCAAGGAGTATATCTGCAAGCAGATCGCGGCTCCTGTCCGTTGGTATGAGGCATTGCAGTTGATGACCCACCAGGGGATCGAGAATTTCGTGGAATTCGGCCCGGGCGCGTTGCTGTCAAAAATGCTGCGTCTGGATCTGGACGAGGTGAACAGTTATACAGTGAGTGATCCCGAGGAAATCTGGAAAATTGCCGAAGCGTTGCCGGTAATGTAGGAACAGGTCATGGTGAAAGAGAATAGTTTCGTTTCTTCCGTTTTGGAAGAGGAGCGTCATTACCAGGTCATTCTGCCCCAGGAATATGACGGCCGGAAGGCCTTCCCGACGTTATACCTTTTGCACGGCGCCGATCAGAATTACCAGTCGTGGACAAAGTACACGTTTCTCGAAGTTTTGGCCGAGGAGTATCCCTGCATTTTCGCTATCCCCGACGCTTCGGACCGTTGGTATCTCAAATTTTCGTTGGGATACGCAAGGCTCGAAGCTTATCTCGTGGAATTCATCGAACATATCGATGCGTGTTACAGAACCATCCCACAACGGGAGCGCCGGGGTTTTGCCGGGATCAGCATGGGTGGGTACGGGGCAGCCATGCTGGCATTGAAACATCAAAACCTGATTGGATCGGCTTCGGCGCTGAGCGGCGTCATGGATATCACGAATCACAACCAGTTGGAATTCGATCTGGGGCAATCGGTTTTGGAAAACACTGCTGATCTGGATGAGTTTCATCTCTTCCTATTGGCGAGGAAATTAGAATCCTGTGATGTGAAGCTGCTGTTCGACAGTGGGACCGAGGACAAAATATCGAATGACGATTCCCTTGGTTTTCACAATGTTCTGGCGGAGTTGAATGTTCCGCATGTATATAACCGCTATCCAGGCGATCATGATTGGCATTATTGGGATTTGCACCTACCGGAACACCTGGATTTTCATTTCCGACATTTCCAGCGATAGTGAGAGGATATTGTGGCACAGTTTATCGACTTAAGCGTTTTAATGGAAGAAAAGAGTATGGAACCCGCCCCGATGAGCATGAAAAAAGTGCTCCATGGACCTGGCACAAAAATAATCAGTAAAAAAATGTTATACGCAGGGAAAAAAGGGCTTTTCGCCAAATTGAAAGCGGCGTTTCGCCTGTACACCGGCAAATGGCCGTTGAAACCCGCGAGTTTTCCCCAGCGGGAATTTCTATCCAATGAGTTGGTGACAGCCACAACGCACACTGGAACTCATCTAGACGCCCCCTGGCATTATGGTTCCCTCTGTGAAGGCAAGCCCGCCAGGCAAATTGCGGATGTTCCCCTGGAATTGTGCTTCGGTAATGGAGTGGTTCTGGATATGACTCACAAAGAGCCCGGTTCTCTGATCGGGAAAGAGGACATTGAAGGAGCGTTAGGGAAAATTGACTATTCGATTCTCAAGGGAGATATCGTTCTGATTCGAACCGGTTTCGATAAAAAATGGGGTACTCCCGCCTATTTTACCTCTCATCCCGGAATGGGGCGAGCCGCCACCGAATATTTGACGCAATGCGGCGTGTCGGTGATGGGCATAGACGCGTATGGATTTGATAGACCTTTTGGGCGGATGGTAGCCGATTATGTCAGGACCGGCGACAATCGTTATCTCTGGCCCGCCCATTTTTATGGTCGCGAACACGAGTATTTTCACATGGAGCGCCTGGCGAATCTGGATCGGTTACCCCGTCCATATGGTTTCAAGGTCGCTTGTTTTCCTATAAAAATAAAAGATGCGGGCGCCGCGTGGGTGCGTGCGGTTGCCATTGTAGAAGATTGAAAATAATACGTTTAAAAAGAAATTAAGGAGAATGGATCATGGCCAGAACTGAAAATTCAATCATTATCGAGCGTCCCAGGGAGTTCGTGTTTGAAGTGACAAACGATCTGCCCGGCTGGACAGAGCTCTTTACCGAATAC
>JAHELQ010000133.1 GCA_024644125.1 Candidatus Aminicenantota bacterium
ACCAAATCGGAAGAGAAAGACCAGATGGACATGATCGGGAAATTCGGCGTGGGATTTTATTCGAGTTTTATGGTGGCGCGGGAAATTCACATCCACACCCGTTCCTACCGAAAATCCAGTAAAGGATATCTCTGGAAATCCAAAGGCGGGGCCGAATATACCATCGAAGAACTCTCAAAAGATACCCGTGGCACCCGCATCGAAGTGCTTCTTAAAAAAGAAGAGAGTGAATATCTTGAAAAATACAGGGTAAAGCATATCATTTCGAGACATTCCAAATTTGTTCCTTTCCCGCTCTACCTGGAAGGCGAAAAGATCGACAACAAAGAAGCCATCTGGACACAGCCAAAATCCAGCCTGAAAGAGCAGGATTACAACGAATTCTTCAAATTTTTCGACAACACACCGGACAATCCCGAGAGTTACCTACACCTCTCTTCCGACGCCCCGGTACAGTTCAACTCCGTATTGTTCGTCCCCCGCGCCTCTCACGAAATGCCCGGAATTTTCAAATCCGAACCCGGCGTTGACCTGTATTGCAAAAAAGTACTGATTCAGAAGGGAAGCCGCGATATCCTGCCAGAATATTTCCGCTTCATCAAAGGTGTGATCGATTCCGAAGACATCCCTCTCAACATTTCCCGGGAAACCATTCAGAACAATCTGATGATCGACAAAATCAGAAAACATATTTTGAAAAAACTGTTCGATCATTTCACCGAATCCAAAGACAAAGAGCGGGAGAAATACCTCAAAATCTGGAAAAACTTCGGTAAGCACTTCAAAGAGGGTTTGACCCAGGATTTCGAAAACCGGGAAAAACTAGCCGGCCTTCTTTTGTTCCATTCTTCCAGAAAGACTAAAGATGAATATATCGACCTGAAAGAGTATGTCAACGGGATGGGGGAGAATCAGGAATATATCTATTACATCACAGGCTTCGACATTGACATGCTTGCCAAGAATCCCGCCCTCGAAGCATTCAAGAAAAAGGATATCGAAGTACTCTTCCTCACCGAACCTCTCGATGAAATCGCGGTAGACCACTTGCGGGAATTCGACGGCAAACAATTCAAAATGGCCGAGAGCGCGGACATTCAATTGGATGACGAAAAAGAAAACGAAAACAAAGAGAAAAAGGAAGAGAACGAACAATACAAAAAAGATGTGGATAATTTTGTCGGATATTTGAAAACAATCTATGGCGATAAGGTCGCGGAGGTCAAAGTTTCAAAACGTTTGGTCGATAGCCCTTGCATTTTAGTCAGAAGCGGCGACGGCCCGTCGATCCAGATGGAGAAGATCATCAAGATGACCAACCAGGATTACAATTTCGCCCAGAAAGTATTCGAAATCAATCCGGACAATGCCCTCATCAAAGAGATGGTCCGTATTCACACATTAAAAGCAGATGCGTCCGAATTAAAAAATATGGCGTTGCAGTTACTGGACAACATGATGATCCGCGAAGGCATCATCGACAACATCGATGAAGTGGTGCCCCGCATCCAGGACATCATGTTGAATGCGGCCCGGAGCTTCCAGGGCTAGCCCAAACTATCACCGCCTCAGGCCCCGCGGATCTGCACGCACCGAATGCAGATCGCCGGGGCCTTTTTTACTCCGCCACGTCTAGTGGATTTTATCAAAAAAAAAGTATAAAATGAGGTTCGTCTCAAAACAAGAAATCGGAGCATGGTATGAAAATAAAACGAAGTAGCGGCTTATTGCTGCATATCACATCCCTTCCAGGACCTACCGGGACAGGGACCCTCGGACCGGAGGCATTTGAATTCGTAGATATATTAGCCCGGGCCGGGCAATCATATTGGCAGATTCTTCCCTTCGGGCCGGTATCCTCATTTTTTGGATATTCGCCGTACGCATCCCTGTCCACATTCGCCGGAAATCCTCTTTTTATTAGCTTGCAAAAATTGCAAGAAGAAGAATGGATAGAAGAAGATCTGCTAGCCGGCATCCCTATCGAAGACACAGATTTCGCGAACTTCGATGCAATGGAACGATTTTTGCAGCCAGCATTACTAAAAGCGCATGGTAATTTCAAAAAAAATGCCTCTTCAGACGCGAAGTCACGCTTCGAAGATTTTTGCAGAGACCAGCAGGATTGGTTGGATGATTACACTCTATTCTCCGCCCTGGCCATCCATTACTCCAGTCATGATTGGAGCCGATGGGATCATGCGATCGCGGTACGGGATCCTCAGGCTATAAAAAAATGGAGTAAAAAGCTGGCAACCGAGATCGAGCGCGAGCAATTCATCCAGTTCATCTTCTACCGGCAATGGCGCCAATTGAGGGAATACGCGCACAAAAAAGGGATCCGGTTGATTGGAGACATCCCCATTTATGTCAATTACTCAAGCTCCGATACCTGGTCCAATCCTGAAATATTTCAACTGGAACCGGAAAATAGAACTCCGACGGTTGTCGCCGGAGTTCCGCCCGATTACTTCAGCAAGACCGGTCAGCGCTGGGGCAATCCCTTATATAAATGGTATGAAGAAGAAAATCTTTACCCCCCCACTCTCCGCTGGTGGAGCAGACGCTTCCGGCACTTGCTCGATTTGGTGGACATTATCCGGGTGGACCATTTTAGGGGATTTGAGGCGTATTGGGCTATCCCCGCCTCACATAAAACCGCCGAGCACGGCAGTTGGCTTACCGGGCCGGGCAAAGGGCTTTTTGAATACTTACTGAAGGAACTGGGGGAGCTTCCGGTAATCGCCGAAGACCTCGGCTTCATCACTCCCGGCGTTGAGGAGTTACGCGATTCTTTCGACCTTCCGGGCATGAAAGTGCTGCAATTCGCGTTCGATTTCAAACCGCAAAATAGTTACCTGCCGCACAATTTTCAAACACCAAACTGTGTGGTTTATACCGGCACCCACGACAACAACACCACAAACGGTTGGTTTTATGGCGATGAAACCAGCGAAGAGCAGAAGAGCTACATCATGGATTACTTGAATCTGCAATCGAAAGATTTGTTTCATTGGAATTTTATCCGGTTGGCGTTGAGCTCCACCTCGGACCTCGCCTTGATTCCGGTGCAGGATCTGTTGGGCTACGGCACGGAGCTTCGCATGAACATTCCCGGTACCGACCAGGGCAATTGGCGTTGGAAACTCACACGAAAATCTCTCGAAAAAGGAATCCCGGCTAAATTGAAAAAACTGTGCCGCTTGTACAACCGTTGCCCATAGACAAATAAATCCGAATCCTGTATAGTTGAATGGATGAACGTTCAGATTTTTTTCAGGAGAGGAGTATGTCTATTAAAGAAAGCTTTTTGGTTATCGTATTTTTCCTGTTGTTCCTAACAACTGTCTTCGCGGCGGACCGCATTACAGGCAAAATGTTCGCTACCCGTTCCGAAGTCATCGCCCAAAACGGCATGGTCGCATCCAGTCATCCATTGGCGACACAAATCGGTATCGATATATTAAAAAAAGGCGGTAACGCGATTGATGCCGCCATCGCTGTCAATGCCGCTCTCGGCTTGATGGAACCCACAGGAAGCGGAATCGGCGGAGACCTATTCGCAATCGTTTGGGACAACAAAACCCAAAAAATGAACGGACTCAATGCCAGCGGCCGCTCACCCAGAGCATTGTCTTTGAACGTATTCAAGGAAAAAGGTTTGAAATACATACCTCTGGATGGCCCTCTATCCTGGTCTGTACCTGGCTGCGTTGACGGTTGGTTTGAATTGCACAAAAAATTCGGCCGTTTACCGATGGAAACGATACTGGCTCCAGCCATCAAATACGCCCGCGAAGGATTTCCTCTAACGGAGCTGATCGCTTATTACTGGGAGTCATCCGTCCATCATTATAAAGATTTTGAAAATTTTCAGACATTATACGCCCCGGGAGGCGTCGCGCCCCGGAAAGGCGATATTTTTAAAAATCCACAATTGGCCGATACCCTCGCCTTGATCGCCAAAAAGGGAAGAGACGTCTATTACAAGGGCGAAATCGCAAACAAGATCGTGGAGTACTCAAAAAAAGTCGGCGGGTATTTCACGATGGAAGACTTTGAAACTCATAGGTCGGAATGGGTCGAGCCATTGGGGACAAACTACCGCGGGTATGACGTTTGGGAACTTCCTCCCAATGGGCAGGGAATCGCTGTATTGCAAATGCTCACTATGCTGAAAAAATTCGATCTTAAAAACATGGGACACAATTCCGCAGCCTACCTGCACACACTCCTGGAAATAAAAAAAATTGTCTATGAAGACCGGGCGAAATTTTATTCCGACCCCGCCTTCAATCGACTGCCCATCGCGGAACTCATTTCCGAAGACTATGCCGCAAAGAGGTTGGAACTCTTCAATCCAAAACGGGCCAACCGGAAGATCCCTGGCGGCGATCCCAAACTGGAACACGGCGACACCGTATACCTCACCGTTGTGGATAAGGACCGCAACGCTGTGTCGTTGATTCAGAGTAACTACTCCGGCTTCGGTTCGGGCAACGTCCCAGATGGACTCGGCTTTGGCATTCAGGACAGGGGCTCATTGTTCAATCTCGACGAAAACCATTTAAATTGTTTCGAACCCGGCAAACGCCCGTTCCATACCATAATTCCCGCAATGATGACTAAAGACGGCAAACCGGTTTTCACCTTTGGAGTAATGGGCGGCTCTATGCAACCCCAGGGCCATGTCCAGGTCTTACTGAATATTATCGACTTCGAAATGGGAATCCAGGAAGCGGGCGACGCCCCCCGGTTTCGCCATTCAGGATCCTCGCAACCAACCGGCGAAACCATGGGGGATGGCGGGACAGTGTACCTGGAGAGTGGAATCTCAAGCCAGGTGATTCAAGAATTGTTGGGCCGCGGTCACAGGATTTCAAGCGCCAGAGGTGGATATGGTGGCTATCAGGGAATTTGGATAGATTATCAAAAGGAAATCCTGATTGGAGCTAGCGAATCCCGCAAAGATGGTTGCGCAATTGGATATTAAAACAAAAAATATTTGCGGTTAATTCTCGGAAAACGAGGTGTTCGGCACGTTCATATCCTTGCTACGAGGGTGTTTACAGATCTTTTTTATTTTTATTGAGTCTATTTGACAAATCATCAAGTCTGTTGTACAATAAAAATCTAGTGCCGCGGGGTGGAGCAGTCTGGTAGCTCATTGGGCTCATAACCCAAAGGTCGTAGGTTCAAATCCTACCCCCGCTACCATTTCTTCTCTTCTTTTGCTTTTATAATGACCGGGTACATTACATCCTTTCCCATTTTATAATAGCCAGGAAGAGAAGTTTATCTGGTTTTTCCTAATTCCCCAAAAAAAAATGTAAATTGCCCTCAGTATTTAGATTTTTATTTTAAATTGAAAGATATGAATTTTTGGGTCTAAATTAAGAAGCCGGCAGGAGTCTCTAAAACTCCCACCGACCCAGAATTTGACAGATATCTTTAACTCGATCGGAACAACAGCTCATAATGTTTAATTGATCGAGATAGCTTTCGGTTTTTTTTCTTCGGGTTTGGCCACTTTCAATTCCAAAATCCCATTGTTCATGGCAGCCTTGATTTTTTCCTGATCGATTCCGCGGGGAAGTCTAAAAGAACGGGCAAACTTTCCGGTTCTGATTTCAGTCCGATGATAGTTGTCTTTCCTCGCTTCCATATCCTCTCTCCGCTCGCCGCGAATCCAGAGGGTGTCGTCTTTCACTTCAATGGTGATGTCTTTCTTTTCCATTCCAGGCACTTCTACCTTGAATATATATTCCTCTTCAGTCTCATAGATGTCAGTCAGAGGGCACCATTCACCCGCCGAGTACTCCTGCTCATTGCTTCCGCCATGGAACTGGCTGCCGAACATACGATTCATACGATCAAACATCGTATCAAACTCTCTCATAGGTCTCCAGGTTACTAAAGTCATTTTATCCTCCTAAATCATTTATTTTCACTTACAGATATATGATAGTATAACTTAAGTATTTTGTCAACATTTTATGATATTTTTTTTATTAGATTTATGTGAGTGCCTCTTTGTTAGATTTATAAATTCATTGCTCAACCTTCTCTCTGCCTCAGGCAACTAACTTGATTGCCTTTAGCGGATTGGGAAATCCAGCCAGATATGATATCACCTCGCTAATGTTTTCAGAAATGGCGTTTTCTTCCGTACTGCCCTGCGCAACCGCAAAAGGCAATACCGCCGCCAACTACTCCGCTATCGGCCGTGCGACCTCCGTCGCCCGAAAACCTTCAACCACACTTCCAAATCCCTATCGTGTCAAAAAATCTATTCACAGGAGAAATGCAAAATATAGATTTTCGTAGAAATAAGAGCACATGAGCTATCGCTGGCCGCCCTGGAAGCTAAAGCGAAGAGCGGGCGCACCTCCGATGTAGACTTCCTGATGGAATTATTAAGTTGAAATCAAGACCTATTGCCGAGTAATAGGATCGACTACGCCCTACTATCGTTTCTGGAAAACACTATAATGTAGGACAATGGCGGAATCCGTTGTAGGATTTAATCCGAGTTCACTTCTATTTCCGGCTGATTTCGGAGGAATAGTGGCGCTATTCGCCAGAACTGCGGTCGATTCACACCCAATACTACCAAATATACAACCATAGTAGTATTGACTCTCGCATTCAACCTACATTATTATATGTTGGCCAAAAGCCTTAACTGGATTTGTTGCGTTTTGTATGTATAATACTCTTTTATGTTTTGCACCGTTCGAGAATGCCTGGAGCAATTGTTTTAAATAGTGTATGACAAAGACAAGAAGATATAATTAAAAAAAAGGAGGCAAAAAACAATGATTCGTAAATCGAATATCATTCTTTTTGCAACAATCCTGGTATTCGCTCTCGCTATTTTTATAGGGACAGTGGATTCCAGTGAAAAGAAAATTTCGCAAGCCCCTCAGTACAGTATGGCAAAACCCGGCCCAATAGAAATTGTGCAGCCAGACGGTACTCCGTTAACAATCCTTCGCATTGGTGACGAGGTACTCAATTATACCCGCACCACAGATGATTATACCCTATTAGAGGATGAAGCGGGAATGTATCGCTATGCGATGCTCTCAGCAGATCTGGATCTAGTCATCTCGGCAACCAAAGCCAACAATCCCGAAAAACGTTCCAACGACGAGAAAAACTTCCTGAAATCCATCAAGAAGAACCTTCAGTACAGCGACAAACAGAAGAAGGAACTCAAGGACAAATGGAATGGTAAAACCAAGGCCAAAGCCGAAGATATGGCTGAGCTCGAATTCGGCCCAATCGACGACGCGTTTCCCAGCACCGGCACCCGGAAGATGTTGGTGATCCTTGCCGCTTTTTCCGACAAAGCTTTTGTCAAAACCAACAACGACTTCAACACCATCATGAACGTCGGCGGCACCAGTTTCAAATCCTATTACCTGGATAACTCTTACGACCAGTTGAATGTTACCACCGATGTTGTCGGTCCGTATACAATCAACATGACCATGTCCGCAGCGGATGCCAACGTACGGGATTTCATCTCCAGAGCCGTGACCGCGGCCAACAACGATGGGGTGGATTTTTCCCAGTATGACAATAACAATGATGGAAACATGGACAGTTTGTATGTCATCCACGCCGGCTACGGTGAAGAAGCCGGAGCTCCGACCTATACTATTTGGTCACATTCCTGGGATCTGAGTACCTATGCCAAGACCTATGACGGCGTGTACATCAGCAGTTACGCCACCTCCCCCGAGTTGAGAGGCGCCTCCGGAACAGTTATCACCAGCATCGGCGTCATCTGCCATGAATTCGGCCACAACATCGGCGTACCCGATTATTATGACACTGACGGTACCGGCAGCGGCGGCACCGCGTGGGATCTTAAAAAGTGGGACGTCATGGCCGGTGGTTCCTGGAACAACAACGGCGACACACCTGCGCAGCATTGCATGTACACCAAATGGAAATTGGGCTGGTCCACTCTTACCACCATCAGCAGCACAGCTTCCCTGACCCTGAGAAATACCGGAGACTACAACGAAGCCTACCGGGTCAACACCACCACCACCAACGAGTTCTTTATTCTCGAAAACCGCCAGCAGACCGGATGGGATGCATATATCCCCGGACACGGTTTGTTCATTTTCCACATCGACGGAAACTTCATCGACGGATTGAGCTCAAACACCGTGAACGCAAATCCCAGCCATCAGGGCGTTGATGTAGAAGAAGCCGATAACCTGAGAGACACCTCCACTTATGGCGGAGATCCATTCCCCGGAACAGGCAACAAAACATCTTTCACAGACACCACCACACCCAATTCCAAATCCTGGTCAGGCGCCAATACAAACAAACCTATCACCAATATCGCTGAAGGTTCCGGCGTCATCACATTTGACTTCATGGCAGGCGGCGGCGGTGTTGAGGAAGATCCCTACGAATCCAACGACTCAGCAGCCGAAGCGTATGGTCCGCTCGATTCCGGCACCAATTACGCGAATGCCGATATTCCGGATTCCGCGGATGTGGACTGGTTCCATTTTACAATCGCAGACACAGGTACCATCACTGTCAGCGTTGATCACGAAACTGGGGCCGACCTCGACTGGTATCTCTACAAATCCACAGATACAGCCAACTATGTAGCCCGTGGATACACCGCCAGCGATCCTGAGACCGGTTCTTACACCGCAGACTGGGTAGGCAAATATTATGTCAAAGTAATAGGCTACAATGGATCCACCAGCGGCTATACCCTTAATGTCACTTATCCCGACACATCAGGCGGCGGCGGTGGCACCTGGAGCGGCTATTACAAATTGATCAACCGCGCCAGCGGATACTGCATGGATATCAATCCCGGTTACAGCTATGTCTATCATTACGCTGACAATGGCAGCACAGAGAAACATTGGGAGATCATCGACCTCGGCACCGGTTACTATCGTTTGAAAAACCGGAATAACGGCATGGACCTGGATACCGGCACCGACAACTATGCTTACAATTTTGTATGGAATAGCGGCACCGATAAACAGTGGCAGATCATCGACCTCGGCACCGGTTATTACAGGCTGGATAACCGCGCCAACGGTTTCTCCCTGGACACCGGCACCGGTAGCTACGTTTATGTGTATACCTGGAACGGCGGTACAGACAAGCAGTGGCAGATCGTACCTGTTCAGTAAAAACTGATTAGGAATCGATTGAAATAATAAAAGAGCCGCTTCTCTCCTGAATCAATACGAGGATGGAGAAAGCGGCTCTTTTCTTTTATTTACATTTCGTAGGCGCTCTCTCCGTGAAGCGCATTATCTAAACCAATCTCTTCATCCTGATTGCTGACTTTAACCGGAGTGAATTTATTGATCAGGAACAACATCGCGTACGTGAATATAAACGCATATACTGACGCACCTATGACAGCGATTGCTTCTTTGAAGAAAAACGCCGCATTCCCGTTCAATAGTCCATTGGCTCCTGCTTCATTCACCGCAGTGGAAGCAAAGACTCCCAGAGCGATAACTCCAAGGGTACCGCCAACGCCATGAACACCCCACACATCGAGCGCATCATCCCATTTGAGTTTGTTTTTCAAGGCGACGGCAAAATAACAAACAATGCCAGCCAAAATTCCGATTAAGCAAGCGCTTGTTGGACTTACAAAAGCCGCGGCCGGAGTAATGGTGGCCAAACCAGCGACAGCTCCGGTTAAAAGTCCGACAAATTTCGGCTTTCTCTCGCGGTACCATTCGATTAACAACCAGGTAATGCCGGCGAACGAAGCGGCAAGGTCTGTATTCAAAAAGGCCAGAGCGGTAATCCGGTCAACCTGCAGCTCAGATCCGGCATTAAACCCATACCATCCAAACCACAGCAAGCCTGTCCCCAATGCGATGAGCGGGACACTATGCATGCCTTTGTCTTCGACCTTTCGTTTTCCTACGAAGAAAACCGAAGCAAGAGCCGCCATACCGGCAATCGCATGAACAACGATCCCTCCTGCAAAATCAAGCACTCCCCATTGGGCTAAAATACCGCCGCCCCAAACCATATGAACAAATGGGAAATAGACGAACAATAACCAACCTACCAAAAACACCAGGTACGCTTTAAAATTTACCCGGTTGGTAAACGCCCCGGTGATGAGCGCCGGAGTGATAATAGCAAACATCATCTGGTATGCGATAAATACCAATAGAGGAATACCGGTGGATCCATCACCGAACATCTGATCGAGGCTCACGCCTCTCAAAAACGCGTGATCCAGATTACCGACGATACCTCCGACATCACCGCTGAAGCATAACGAATATCCCACTACAAACCACAAAATCGTAGTGACTCCCATTGAAACGAAACTCTGCATCATAATGGTCAGAACATTTTTCCTGCCTACGAGCCCGCCATAAAAAAAAGCCAATCCGGGTGTCATCAACATCACCAGACTGGTAGCCAGAAGCATAAAGCCAGTGTTTCCTGAGTTTAACATGATTTACTCCTTCTAAAATTGTCTACCCTGTGCCAGAGGGTTTTTGGCTAGAAACTAAATGACAAAGGATACGCCCGCCCAAATTTCGTTATCCGCTTCAGGATTGACCGCATCCAACAAAATAAACGTTACATTGAAAAAAGGGGAAATTGTAACTTTTCCGACCTTGAAAGGTATCGACACATTGAAGTTCAAATCGCTGAATCCAGACTCGCCGATCCATTGTTTGCCGTTATATCCCAATGTCGCAGATAAATCGAGATTGAGCTCCTCAGACAACGAAATCGAATGACCAACTCCAAACAAAACATAAATCCCATCACCATTTGCGAAATCATAATAAACAGTCAAATTGGGAGCCAACGGGAGTTTGGGTAAACCTACAGACACATAGACTTCCTGAGTGGTGTGGTCTTTGAATTTAAACCCGTCGTTGAAATACCATCCATAATGTGTAAAGCCGATGGATAACGAATAGTTTTCGGGTAATTTAAAATCATAAGACATCGTCACATCAATTTCATTCATTTCTTTTCGTTCAAAAGAGAAACTGCTCCATAGATTGACCGCAAAACCGCTGCCCCCAAAACTATAGGTCAACGAGGGCTGAAGTACGAGTTTATTGTTTGGATTCAGGTCAAATCCTCTCCAAATATACCTTGACGCTACATCCACCTGATATTCAACGCCGGCGTCCAGCGCCTGGGAGCAAAAAGCGCATGACAAAAATAAGAGCGAAATCAAGAGAGTTACCTTCGATCGTTTCATCCAATGCCTCCATTTTTTGATTCGAGATTCTCAAGCCAGGTCTCATTTTATTTTATTACCAGACATCCATTGGAATTTTATGTGGTTTTGTTGGATAATAAAAAAAATTCAGACCAGGCCCATCAGATAACACTTTCACCTAGACAAAAATACAAAACTTGCAATGGTTATAAAAC
>JAHELQ010000134.1 GCA_024644125.1 Candidatus Aminicenantota bacterium
CGTCAACACCAAATACGGCATGGTAAAAACCGACCACATCCTATTCATCGGAGCAGGCGCCTTCCATGTCGCCAAACCTGCGGACTTGATTCCCGAATTGCAAGGACGCTTCCCCATCCGCGTTGAGCTGGATTCCCTGAACAAAGACGATTTCATCCGCATCCTGACCGAACCGAAAAACGCGCTGGTAAAACAATACCAACAACTACTGAGCACCGAAGGACTCGATATCATCTACACTACCGATGCCGTCGAAGAGGTAGCCCGCATCGCCGAAAACCTCAACTCCAGTTCAGAAAACATCGGAGCCCGCCGTCTCCACACCATCATGGAAAAAGTGATGGAGGAGATCTCGTTCGAAGCATCCGACATCGACAACGGAAAAGTCAAAATCGACAGCGCCTATGTGAACAATAAAGTTGAAAATATCGCACAGGATACGGATTTAAGTAAGTATATTCTTTAAAAAAAATATAACGAAAAGAAAAAAATGAGAATGATTGAAAAAAAAACAACCATACGCAAAGTCTGGACCGTGTTGGCATTACTGGCTTTTATCCATTGTGGAAAAAAAGGACCACTGATCCTGATCCCAGAAATCCTGCCCCAACCGGTGGAGCAACTCACTCTGACCCAACAGGGATCGGAGATCAAACTGGAACTACAATTCCCCACCACCCTGTCGGACAGCAAAACAACCTTTGACCAGGAAAAACTGGGACGGGTGTCGATCTTCTACGCAGGGGAATCGCTGCCGGCGAATAAAATGGCAAAACGCTCCAACCTATTGCTAAAATTGGATAAAGAGAAACTGACCCAAAAAGGCGGTACATACCTGGTAAAAATCCCCTATAAGCCCGATGAGCTGGACAATAAAAGCCACTTTTTCGCCATCCGCTACGAATACGAAAAAAAAAAAGCCCCGCTTGGTAAAATCGTATCCATCAAAACCCAGGTGCCGATCAAACCAGTAGACACCCTGGCCGTCACCCAGATGGGCAAACTCCTGCAACTGAAATGGCAGAAACCGGCCGCCACTATTCTGGACAAACCGGTCCAGGGAATCGCCGGATACAATATCTACCGCAAAATAGAGACCGGAGCCGAAGGGGAAACTCCCCAGGAATTCAAAAAGCTGAACACCAAAAACATATTGACGGAATATTACGAAGACACAGATACCGGGACCGAAGGGACCTATACCTATTATATCACCGCCCTACAGTCGCCCATTATCGAATCCTCCCCTTCCAACTCCCCCACTGTCAAACTCTCCGACATCTACCCGCCGGACATCCCGCAGAACCTCATGGCTTTCAGGGCCACCGACCATCTCTTCCTCACCTGGAAAAAATCGGAAGACCAGGACCTGGCGTACTACCGCGTGTACCGCAAAATCGAAGGGCAGGAAGACGGCGAATTCCAATTGCTAGCAGATAAGGTAGCGGATAACTTCTACCGCGACAAAAATGTCCGCAAGGATTCCATCTATTCCTTCTACATCACATCTGTGGACTACAAAGGCAACGAGAGCGATCCCACCAAAACCGTCAAAGAGAAATTCTGATACCATGGATTCGACAGTAGCGGTGGTTGTGTGTGAGGGCTATTACTATCCAAATGTATTGAACGCCGTGAAGCGGGGAATCCAATTATTGGGCGGAATCCCCCGGTTCTGCGAACCGGGAGAGAATATTCTCCTAAAGCCGAATCTCCTGGCGGGAGAACCGCCGGAAAAAGCGGTCACCACCCACCCGGCTGTTTTTAAAGCCGCGGCCGAAGTTTTCAAAGAAGCAGGGGCCCGGGTGTCGTACGGAGATTCCCCAGGTCTGTCAAGCCCCTTGAGAGCCGCGTCAAAAGCAGGACTCCATCGGGTGGCGGAAGAACTGGCGGTTCCGCTGGCGGATTTCCGCGACGGGAGATGGGTCTCTTTTCCCGAAGCCACCATCTCGCGCACATTGAAGATAGCCTCGGCTGTCCTGGATTGCGACGGCCTTATCAGCCTACCGAAACTAAAAACCCATGGATTCACCCGATTGACCGGGGCAATCAAGAATCAATTCGGTTGTATCCCTGGATTGGTCAAAGGGGAATACCATGTAAAAATGCCGGACATCTTCGATTTTTCGAGGGTATTGGTGGAGATCAACCTCTATGTCAAACCCCGGTTGCACATTATGGACGGCATCATCGCCATGGAAGGCAACGGCCCCCGTTCCGGCGACCCAACGCCCATGAAGGTATTGCTCTTTTCCACAGACCCGGTGGCATTGGACGCGACCGCCTGCCGCCTCATCCATCTGGACCCGGCGCATGTCCCCTACCTTCCTATCGCTCGTGAAGCCGGACTGGGGACTTATCTGGAAGAGGAGATCGAATTGGTGGGAGACGATATCGCCCCCGTCGTACGCAAAGATTTTAACGTTGTCCGCAAACCGCCGGAGCGATTCGTCACGTCCGAATCATTCCCCACGTTCCTCAAAAAACTCATTTCTCCAAAACCGGTTATCGACTACAAGCTCTGCCTCAGATGCGGCGAGTGTATCCAGATTTGTCCGGTCAAACAAAAAGCGGTGAACTGGGATAGCGAAGAAAAAGATAGAAAACCCGTCTATGACTACAAACTGTGCATCCGCTGCTATTGCTGCCAGGAGATATGTCCGGCCCGCGCCATTTCAGTGAAGGTACCGCTCCTGGGACGCGTCATCCATCGCTAGAGTCCGCACTCAAAACAATTCCAGCATCAGATTCTTCAATCCCTTGATCTGATCCCTCAAGACAGCCGCCCCCTTGAAATCGAGATTGTCGGCCTTCATTTTCATGGCTTTGGCCAGGGAGTCGATTTGTTTTTGCAGACTCTGTTTATCCTTGTATTCCACATCTAGCGCTTCTTCGCTCTTTTGAATCCAATAATCGTCATCGTAAAAATCCTTGACCTTTTTGGCGATGGATTGGGGAATGATTCCCAACTTCCGGTTATAGTCTTCCTGCAAGGAGCGTCGCCTCTCGGATTCGCCGATGGCCCGGGTCAGGGAATCGGTCATGTGGTGAATATAGAGCACCACACGCCCATAAAGATTGCGGGCGGCGCGGCCGAAGATTTGAATCAACGAGCGGTCGCTCCGTAAAAAACCCTCCCGGTCGGCGTCCAACACCACCACCAACGACACCTCCGGCAGATCCAACCCCTCCCGCAATAGATTGATCCCCACCAGCACATCCACATCCCCAGTCCGCAGCTTCTTGATGATCTTGATCCGGTCCAGCGACTTGATCTCCGAATGAAGGTAGGTGCAATTGATACCGGCTCCAGCCAGAAAGTGGGTCAATTTCTCCGCCATCTTTTTGGTGAGGGTGGTGACCAGAACACGATTGCCGGCATCCACCTCCTTGCGGATCTCCACCAGCATATCGTCCACCGGCGACAGAACCCTGCGCACATCGATCACCGGATCCAACAATCCGGTGGGCCGGACCAGAAGCTCGGTCACATGGCGCCCACTGTTGTCGATTTCATACTCCGCCGGAGTGGCGGATACATAGAGTAACCGGTTCACCCTATCATTAAATTCCGCAAAATTCAGCGGACGGTTGTCCAAAGCCGACGGCAACCGGAATCCATAATCCACCAATTTTTCCTTGCGGGACCTGTCCCCTTTGTACATGGCGCCCAGTTGCGGCACCGAAATATGCGACTCGTCCATCACCAGCAAATATTCTTTACCCATGAAATCCAGCAAGGTGTACGGCGCCTCCCCCGGAGCGCGGCCGGAAAGGTAGCGCGAATAGTTCTCGATCCCAGGGCAATGGCCGTATTGTTCCAGCATCTCCATGTCGAACAGGGTTCGTTCCCGCAATCGCTCCGCGTACTCCGGCTTGCCGTTATCGATGAAGTATTCGCAACGGTGATTCAACTCTTCCTTGATATCTTTGACAATATGGAGCACCCGCTCTTTTTTGTGGTAAAAATAGGAAATAGGAAACACGCTGACCGTCTCCAGGCTGCGGAAAACAGCGGCTGTTATCGGATCGAATACTTCGATGCCAACCATCCTATCGATATCCAGTACAAAACGAATCGGATTCTCTTCGCTGGTGGGCCAGATTTCCACCATATCGCCCCTCACCCGGAAGGTACCGCTGTCGATGAGCCCGTCGCTCCGTTGGTAACCGAGATTCACGAACTCCCGCACCAGGTCATCCCGTTGGATTGTGGATCTCAACGAGTAGGTGATCCGTTGTTTGAAAAAATCGTCAGGCGAACCGATGCTGTAGATGGCAGACACCGAGGCAACGATGATCGTATGCCGCGATTCCAGGATATTGCGGGCGGCGTCGATGCGCAACCGTTCCAGTTCAGGGTTGATGGAGACCTCTTTGGCAATGTATTGGTTCTTTTGGGGAATATAGGCCTCCGGCTGGTAATAGTCGTAATAACTGATAAAATAGCCCACCCTGTTTTCCGGGAAAAAACCCTTAAATTCCTGGTACAATTGGGCGGCCAGAGTTTTGTTCGGCGACAGGATCATCGCCGGCAACCCCAGTTTCTCGATGAGATTTGCCATTACAAAGGTCTTGCCGGAACCGGTCACGCCCAGCAAAACCTGTCTCTTGATCCCCTCCTGGAATTTACCGGCGATGGCATCGATGGCTTCCCTCTGCCCACCGGTGACAGAGAAAGAAGACTTCAACCGGAACATCAGTCGCCGCTACGCTCTCCACTCCGGAACCAGATGATCCGGCCTTCCGCCCGTCAACGCGGCGGCCACGCCGCGGACCGTCATCATCGCCATCTCCAGACGAGTCTCGTCAGTGGCGCTGCCGATATGAGGCGCCATCACCACATTCTTCAACTTCAATAACCGCTCCGTCACCTTTGGTTCAAATTCATAGACATCCAATCCGGCGCCAAAGAGTCCGCCCTTCTCCAGCTTCTCCGCCAGATAGGCTTCGTCCATCAATCCGCCGCGGGCGACGTTGATGAACACCGCGTCGGGCTTCATCAGGTCGAACGTATCTTCGTTGAAAAGGTGGTGCACATCCTCAGAATAAGGCAAATGAAGGGACAGTATATCCGATTGTTTCACCACGTCTACGAAACGGGCATAGGTGAAGCCGAACCGCTCTTCCGCCTCCGGCTTGCGGGTTTTGGAGTAATACACCACCTTCATCCCGAATCCGGCGGCTCTGCGCGCAGTTGCCAGCCCAATGCGTCCAAGTCCCACCACGCCGAACGTACTACCGCGTAGCTCTTTTCCCAACATCAGTTTGGCTCCCCAACCCTCGAACCGCCCGGCCCGCATGAATGCGTCCGATTCCACAATACGCCGGCACACAGCCAATGCCAACGCCATGGTGAGATCCGCCGTCGCCTCGGTCAGGACATCAGGGGTATGGGTGACGTAAATCCCCTTCTCCAGGGCGCACGCCACATCGATATTGTTGTACCCCACCGCATAATTGGCGATGATCTTCAAATTGGGAACCAGCCCTATGAGCTGGCGATCGATTTTATCGGATAAAAACCCGATCAACGCTTCAGTGTCCGGGTGTTCCTTGAGAACCGCCCCCAGATCCTTGCCAGTCTCTTCCGCCACAACCAATTGAAACTGTTCTTTCAACCGGTCGATGGCCGGTTCGAGATAATTCTTAGTTAGAACGACTTTTTTTTTCATTGATAGTCCTTACGATCAATTCATACGCTTTGACAAACTCCCGTAAAAAGTGTTTCTGATCGGGAAACTGTTTCACTCCCGAAGCGCTCACCCGGTCGGTAGTCACCACCACGGCGGGAAAGGGCTTGTCCAGAAAGACACGCAACGGAAAAATCTCCATTTCCACCACATCGATCTTTTTGGCCTCTTGCTCCCGCAGCCACTCCACGGTCTCCCGCTGGATCAAATCAACACTCACTCCTACGGCGATGCGGGCTTCGCCATGATCGAGTACCGTCAAATCCAGTACTTGCTCCGGACAAAAATGCCGGAAAATTGCGCTGGCATGCATCTCCTTGAGGGTCAGGACGCACGAGCGGTCGATGTCGTCAGTCAGGCTGCCGGCGGTTCCGAGAAAATAGATATCCTTCTGCCGGAAGCCTTCGATGAATTCCAACAACGTGATGATCTGGGGATAACCCAAAAATCCGCTGATGAGGGTGAACTCCTTGAAAACCACAATCTCCGACATCATGAGAGGGAAGTGGTAGAGGGCTTTTCTCTTCAATTCTCGGAAATAATCGGCGTCCCAGAATTTTGCGATCAAGACCAACGGGCCGGGGCACTCAATTCTATTTGGATTGAACAATGAATGTTTCATCTGGCACCAGAACAATATTATACTACAGTTTCTTCATAGTAAGGCAAAAATGGCTTCTCAAAAAATAAGCTGTGAATTTGTTCCCCAATAACAAACGTCCCAACGTCCCCAAACGGTTGAACGAGGACCACCGGATGGTGGGATTCGTAAAACCCGCCTCTTCCAGCAACCGGGCCCACACCCGCGGCGCTTGGTGTTTGTGCCACTCGATGGTAGGAGCAAAGGGATTGTGAAGCTTGAGTAGGGCAAAAAAGTTATACCTGGAACAATCGCAGACAACCAGCCGGGCGTCCGGAGCGGCCAAATCATATAACCGCCGGAACAACCGCAGATAAATCTCCCGGGCCCCTTCGTCCCGCAATAAATCGACGCACGACTGTTCGTCCAGGTGGTTGACGGAATTGTGCAGCAGGATCACATCGAATGTCTCCCCATCAGAATCGAATTGTTGCAAGGTTCTGGTTTGCAGCTCGACACTCTCAAAGCCCAACGCCCCATTCACTTCGTGAAACAAGCGGTGAACGCCTTCGTTGCCGCCATCCCCCTCCGGTTCCACGCAGACGACCTTCTGCGCTCCGCGAGCGGCGCAATAAAAAGAGTACAGGCCTTTGCCTCCGCCGATATCAAGCACCCGCTTGCCGACTAAGACAGTACCATTAAAAATGGTGCTCATATGGAACTGAAGTTTCGCTGGATTGGAATACATGCTTTTTTTCATCATCACATCGAAATAGTTTCGCATCTCTGCATTCATTGTCGTACAACCTCCTCAGGCGCCAGGCCCACTTCTATCTGAGTTGTAGTTTAAATAAAAAAACGGTTTAAGTCAAGAGAGCGGCCTCTCGACGAGGGCGCGATCGACCATAGCGGATGAAATGGATATTGACCTTTTTTTGGCGGTGTAGTAGTATGTAATTTCCGAAAATTCCTTGAATCCAGGGCGGCTGCTGAATCTTTTTTTATCGAGTCGCGTAGAATATGATTGTGAGACAGCGACATTTTGTAAGTGAAACTAAATAAAAAGTGAACCAGGAGGTATGTGACATGAACCGGGTAAATTATCATCTTACCAATCCCCAACAGCGAATCTGGCGGACCCAAATGCTCAATCCGGACCAGGATATGGCCAATATCGGTTATTTGATCCAGTTGAACGGAGCCTATGACTTGAAACGGCTGGCCCAGGCAATCCAATTGGTGGTCAAGGCCAACAAAGGCCTGCAACTCCGCTTCAAAAAAACCGGTAACGACACAGGCGACCTGATTCAGTACCTCCCGGACTACGAGCCGGTGAAGGTGGAGATCATCGAGGCCGCGTCGGAGGCGGAGCTGGAAGAGAAAATCGACCGGCTACACCGTGACCGATTCGACATCGGCGACAATTATATGTGCTCCTTCGTCGTCTTCTCCATCGCAGGCGAGGCCTTCGGTTTTTTCGAAAAGGCCCATCACATGGTGGCCGACGGCATCTCGGCCGTAGCCGTGGCGCGCGAGGTGATCGACCTCTACCCAAAACTGGGCGAACCGGACTTCCGGGAACCTACGAAAGAGCATTCCTACATCGACTTCATCCAGGATGAGAAGGATTACCTCGACAGCGAAAAATACTCGAAAGACAAAGCCTATTGGAAAGAACGCTTGGGCAGATTCTCCGGCCGGGATGTGACCTTCGACCTGAATCCCAGACGGAAGAACAGCCTCCGGGTCAAGCGGGCGTCCGCCCGTGTCCCCATTGATATCGCGCGCTTGCTGGAAGAATACCAGACCGAGCACCGCCTCTCCAATTTCGCCCTGTTCATGGCGGCCCTATCCATCTACTTCCACCGCTTCCTCAATCACGACGATATGATCATCGGCATGCCAGTGCACAACCGGTCCAAAAAAATATTCCGCGACATGACGGGAATGTTCGTCTCCACAATGCCCTTCCGCATCCCCTTCAACGCCGACTGGAGCTTCGACCAATTGGTGTCGTACATAAAAAAAGGCCTCTGGGACGACCTAAAACACCAGGGCTATCCATACAACCACCTGGTCAAAGACCTCAAAGAAGCGGGTATCGGCACAGGAGGACTTCTCAATGTCCAGTTGATCGAATTGCCCGGAGCCAACGACCAACACATCCATAAACGGGTCTTCTTCAACACCGCCTACAACATTTCCGAGCTCTCCATCTACCTCAACCAACAAAATACCAAAACCCTGGAAGAGCTCGAATTGGCCATCGACTACCACGAAGACATATTCGCGGAGCGCGATGTCCAATACCTGGCGGAGCGCTTGATGACCATCCTGCGCCAATGTATTACAGAGCCTGCAAAAAAGATCGCCGACCTCCCCCTCATCAACAACGACGAATACCATAATCTCATCCATCATTTAAACGATACAAAAGCCGAATTCCCCGGCGACCAGACCCTGCCCCAACTCATCGCCCGGCAGGTAAAAGACCGTCCCGGCAAAACAGCCCTCGACTATAACGGTACAACCGTCACCTACAAAGAACTCGACGAAGCCTCCGACGCACTGGCATCCGAACTCCAGAGCAAAGGCTTCGCTCCCGGCGCCATCGCAGGCATCCTGTCCGAACGCTCCATCGAGGCGGTCCTCAGTATCCTGGCCATCCTCAAGGCGGGCGGCGCTTACCTTCCCATCGATCCCGCCTACCCCCTGGACCGCAAGCAATACATCGTGGAAAACAGTGGAATCAACTATCTACTGGTGGAGAAGGAACTTCTCCAGGAAGAATCGGACCTGCTCGGCAGCCTCTCATCCATCGTCAACATCACTGTCGATTATCCCATCCTCTCGCAAAGCGACGCCAGCTCGTCATTCACCCCCCCAACCATCGATCCAGGCGACCCCGCCTATGTCATCTACACCTCCGGCACCACCGGCAAACCCAAAGGCACAGCCGTCAGCCACCGTAACGTGATCAACTACATCTGGTGGGGCGCCGCCCAATACGTCAAAGGCGAAGAAGTATGCTTCGCCCTCTACTCCTCCCTCTCCTTCGACCTTACCGTCACCTCCATCTTCATCCCCCTCATCACCGGCAACACCATCGCCATCTACCGCAACCACCCATCCGGCCTCCTCATCGAACACGTCATCGCCGACAACAAAGCCGATATCGTCAAACTCACCCCCTCCCACCTCAAAATCATCAAAGAGATGAAAGGATCGCGCCCCCGCACCAAACGATTCATCGTCGGCGGCGAAGAGCTCAATACAGCCACAGCGCTCGACACCTACCACTACTTCGATGGCCACATCGAAATCTACAACGAATACGGCCCCACCGAAGCCACCGTCGGTTGCATGATCCACCGCTTCGATAAAAACTACGACACCGGCGCCGCCGTACCCATCGGCAAACCCGCCGACAATGTGTCGATCTACATATTGGACAACAACCTCCGCCCCATACCAAAAGGCATTGTGGGCGAGATCTACATCGGCGGCACAGGCGTCGCCAAAGGTTACTTGAACAACGACACCCTCACCGCCGAGAAATTCCTCGACAATCCCTTCATTCCCGGCGAAAAAATGTACAAATCTGGTGACCTGGGCCGCTGGAACCTCGATAACATCCTCGAATTCTTCGGCCGCTCAGACGAGCAGGTGAAGATTCGCGGCTTTCGCATCGAACCAGGGGAAATCCAACAGCAATTATTGAACCTCGACGCCATCAAAGACGCCGTGGTGGTGCCGGTGGAAGACAAATCCGGGCAGAAGTCTCTCTGCGCTTACATAACGCCTGTATCCAGCGATTCCAAACCCGAGATCCGCGCCATCCGCAAGCAACTGACAGCCGTACTACCCGACTATATGGTCCCCTCCTACTTCGTCTGCCTGGATACAATCCCCCTCACCAACAACGGCAAAGTGGACCGCCGCGCCTTGCCCGACCCATTGCTCCAGGTCACCACCGGCGAAGACGCCATCCCCGCCGGCGAGACCGAACAATTCATCAAGAAAGTCTGGGCCGACGTCTTGGGTTTTGAAACCGTCGGCATGGAAGACAACTTCTTCGAATTGGGCGGCGACTCCATCAAGGCAGTTCAGATCGCCTCCCGCATGCACGACGTGGATTTGTCCGTCAACGCCAAAGACATCCTGGAGCACCAAACCATCTCGAAACTTTGTTCCAACGTTGATTTCAAGAGCCATATCCGCCTCTACCAGCAAGGCGTCATCTCGGGCGAGAAAGAGCTCACCCCCATCGACCTCTGGTTCTTCTCCCATAAATTCCCCCAACCCAACCATTACAACCAGTCGGCCCTGCTGGAGTTGAAGAAAGAGATCGATCTTCCTCTTCTGGAGAAAACCTTCGAAGTGCTCATCGAGCACCACGACGGACTCCGTCTCAACTACGACAAGGAGAAGAACCTCCTCTTCTTCAACAACCGTCACCTCGAACGCCCCTTCAAAATCGAACGCATCGACCTCTCCTCCGTCCGGCAACCGGAACTGGCAGCCGCCGTCGAGGCCAAAGGCCTCGAGATCAAAAGCGGTTTCGCTCTGGAGCACAGTCTCCTCTTGAAGGCGGCCCTCTTTTGCGACAACCAGAATCCCGGCACATTGCTGATCACCGCCCACCATCTGGTAATGGACGGCATCTCCTGGCGCATACTGCTCGAAGACCTCAACAAGATCTACACCGCCCTGGAGCAGGGGTATCCGGTCCAATTGTCCAAAAAGAGCGCATCCGTCGCCGAATGGCGCGACGCGTTGAAGGAATGGCTCGATTCCGGCAAGTTGGACAAAGACAAACAATACTGGAACGCCCCAGCCGTCGAATTCCAACTGCCCCTGGACCGGCCGGTCACCGATTGGAGCCTGCGACATCTGGCGGTGGAAAAAACGCGCCTGGAAGCGAACGATACAGAGTACCTGCTCAAAGAGGCCCACGAAACCTATAAAACAGATGTTCTGGTGCTGGTGGCCACGGCATTGGTCCGTACATTGCGCAAATTCACCGGCCGTCGGCATCTCGAATTCGAAATGGAAAATCACGGCCGTCACATCGAAGACATCGATGTCTCCCGCACCATCGGTTGGTTCACCGCCATCTACCCCATCCGCGTCGCCCGCGACGACGCC
>JAHELQ010000135.1 GCA_024644125.1 Candidatus Aminicenantota bacterium
TCCGGTAAAGTAAGCGATCCCCACAATCAAAACGGCAAAAAATGTCGAACCTACCATCCCTACTTTTATGGCCCGCCTGTCTTTGATGGCGTAGAACTTCTGTACCAATTGCGGCATACCCAGGGGCGCCACACTGGTCAAAAAGACCAGACAAAACAAAGGCCAAATTCCCGGAGGTCCGACCACTTCAACCAATTTTGGATTGATGGCCGATAGATTTTCAGTCATGGCAGCCAATCCACCCCCGGCGCGAACGGTGAATGCCACAAGAATCACCGCGCCGACAATCATAATGATTCCAAAAATCATATCCACCATTGTCATGGATTTGTACCCGCCCAAAACCAGATACACCGCGGTAAACCCTCCCATGAACACAAGAGCCATCCAATACTCCATGTTGAAATTGGATTTAAAAAGATATGAAAGTCCGATAAATACAGCGGCCGAATAGGGAATAAAAAACACAAACACAGACACTGAAGAAAATATTTTCAAAAAATTGCTTTTATACCGCTTCTGAAAGAATTCGCCGATGGTTACCACCTGGTAATCTTCCGACATTTTTTTTATCCGGGGACCCAATACCCACCAAACGAATAACACTCCGATCAAAGCGTTGCCGGCGGCGATCCATAGTCCGGAATAGCCAAAACCCCAACCGATTTTCCCGGCGAATCCGATGAACAATACCGCCGAGAAATACGCGGTTCCATATGAAAACGCGGTCATCCAGGCTCCAATTTTACTTCCGCCAAGAAAAAAATCGGAAAAAGAGCGGGTCCTCTTCAATCCAATAATACCAATTATCACAATCATCAAGCAATATGCTACAATGACACTCCATTTTACTAACATCCAATGATCCTCCGTCGAAAAAATTGCCTATTTTATTAAGCGCAGGAAAAACAGTAATTTAATATATAAATCAAACGAAATCAACCCCTAATCTCGAAATCCTTTACCACCCCCCCCCAGCGGTTGAAATAAAAAAAATTCAAACTATTTTAACTTTTTTGAAAATAGATCTTGAAATTTTGTTACACTTCATTTATATTATAGAAGATGAAAAGAAAAGTAGAAAATTCCAGGCTGAGTCGTCATTTTTTTTCCCATCCGCAATCAATTGTAAATACACATTAGCGTTCTAAAAATGCTAAACACGGATCTGTTAGAGGAAAATAAACGGAACATTTAATAAGGTGTTGACATGAAAGATAAATTAAAAAAAGAGATCGGATGCAGGATGCAACAACTGAGGAAAACAATTGGTTTCACACAGGACAAGATGACCACATATTTTGACATTGGTAGAGCCAATTATTCAAGAATCGAGCGGGGAGACATTTTCCCCAATCCAAGACTTATGTACAGCCTCAAAAAGGAATTCAACGTTTCTCTCGATTGGGTCATCACCGGTGAAGGTGGAATGTTTCTACCGGAAGATGCGGAAGGTACCCGCGGTTATTGGGATTTTGGTTCCCACAACAGGGAAATCAAAGATTTGCTCTATCATATGAAACATATCCCCATGATATTGCACCAGGTTCTGGGATTTTTCCTGAATTACCGTGAATCCAACAAACAGGTCATCCAGGAACTCCTGGACACGACTCAAACCATTAACGAAGAAGAGCGGATCGCGCAAAGCGGTTAACACTCCTGGAAAAAGCGCCGCGAGAGGCGCCGCCAACCCGTTCTCCGCACTAAGCTTAGGGGAGCGGTATTCACGAAATAGTATTCATTTCCCCCCAATTACCACCCATTTTGATCGTCACTTTTAGAGGAACGAGCAGGGGAAGAGCATGCTCCATTTGGGAGCGGACAATTTCCAGTAAATCCGCTTCTTCCTCCGGGGGGTATTCGAACACCAATTCATCGTGCACCTGCATGATCAATGTACTTTTCATATTTTTCAACCGGCGATGGATATTGATCATCGCCACTTTGATGATGTCTGCAGCGCTTCCCTGAATGATTGTATTGATAGCCATCCGGTTGCCGTTTTCCTTCACGGACCGGTTCGAGCTGACAATCTCCGGAATTTCGCGCTTCCTTCCCAAAATGGTTTTCACCAAACAGCTCTGTTCAGCCTGGGCAATGGTGGCGCCGATGAAATTTCTAACTCCGCTGTATTTTTCAAAATACATATCGATGAATGTCGCAGCCTCTTTAAAACTGACACCAAGTTCCCTGGACAATGAATAAGGGCCGCTGCCGTACAAAACGGAGAAGTTGATAATCTTGGCCCGCTTCCTCATCTCCTGGGGAGTCAGAAACAACTCTTTGCCGAACACCCGGTCCGCGGTGTGCTGATGAATATCGAAATCGTTCTCGAAGGCCTCGATGAGATTGGCGTCCTTTGAAAAATGAGCCATCACTCTCAATTCGATCTGGGAATAATCGGCGGCCAGCATCAGATGACCCTCCGAGGGAATGAAGGCCTTGCGCACATCGACACCTCCGGTCTCCCCCACGGGGATATTCTGCAGGTTGGGATGAGAGGAGGATAATCGCCCGGTAGCGGTGACAGTCTGATTGAACGATGTATGGACTCTATCGTGGTCATCTATGGAATCCAACAATCCTTCCAGGTAGGTGGAGAGTAACTTTTTATAGGTCCGGTAATCAATCACCTTCTCAACCACCGGAAAACTTTTCAATTCTTGCAAAACCTCATTGTCGGTGGAAAAAGAGCGTGTTTTCCTGGTTCTTTTTTTTACCGGCAAATTCATCTTCTCAAACAAAAATTCCCCCAATTGTTGAGAGGAATTGATGTTGAATTCGAATCCGGCAATCTCATAAATCTCACGGGCGATCTCGTCGATCCGCACTGTCATGCGGCGGGCGGCCTCCGAAAGGAAGTTCCGGTCGATTCTCACTCCGAAATATTCCATATCCGTCAATACCGCGATCAACGGGATCTCAGTGTCCCGGTACAACTCGAGCAGTCCCTCTTCCTGGATTTTCCCCTTCAATTTGCCGGTCAACCGCAACGAGAGCAACGAATCATCGATGCAATACCGGCTGATCTTTTCAAGGGAAACCTGCGCCAGCGGGATGCGATCGCGCCCTTTACCAGCCAGGTCATCGTATTCCACCTGTTTATAATCTAAAAATTCCTTTGTGAGCTCTTTCAAAGAGTGGGCCCTCCGGTTGGGAAACATCAGATATGATTGAAGCATCGAATCATCAACGGTTCCCTCCACTGTGATTCCATGCCGTCTGAGGTGCAGAATGTCGAATTTGATATTATGGCCGGTTTTACCGATTCCGGGATCTGCGAATACGGGTCCCAATTCCCTATCAAAATCTTCGAATGTTATCTCCAGATTCTTCCGTTCCTCGTCAGGAAGCAAAAAAGGAATATAATAACCGGCGTCATTGAAGGAAATCGACAGACCCACAATATCCCCTTTGAAAAATTCCAATTCCGTTGTTTCCAGATCAAAGGCGAAATGACATTCCCGGAGGATTCTCTCCTTCAATTCCTTCAATTGCCGTAATTCTTTGACCACCACATAATCAATATCCAGTTGTTCGGGCTTTGGACCGGACAACAGCGGCGCCTCATATTTCTTCAATAGACTGGTGAACGATAGTCGTGAAAAAAACTCCAGCAATCCCTCGGTCACCCTCTGGACAAAATGCGGGGCATCCTTGGGAAGAGAGAAATCCGGCAACTGTTTCAAGTCCACCAGCTTACGGGATAATTCCAGAAGTCCTCTATTGGCCTCGATCTTTTTCCGGTATTTTTCGTCCACATCGCCGATGTTTTCCAGCAACCGGTCCAACGTACCGAATTGCCCGATCAATTTCAAAGCCGTCTTTTCGCCGATTCCAGGGATTCCAGGGATATTGTCGGAGGAATCCCCCACCATCGCCAGGTAATCTACAATCTGTTCCGGCATCACACCGAAGAATTCCTTGATGCCGTCCGGTCCCAGTTTCTGTTTTATTTTAGGATGAAATACAAAGACCCGGTCCCCCACCAACTGAAACAGGTCTTTATCCGCGCTGAAAATGTACACTTCATCCCCCTTGCCGTTATAATCGGCCGCCAGCCGGGCGATGATATCATCCGCTTCGATTCCGGGCTCTTCATAGAAGGGAATGCCGCGAAGTTCCAGATACTCTTTAATCCAGGGAATTTGTTGCAACAATTCTTCAGGCGGTTCCAGACGTTTGGCCTTGTAGTCGGGAAACATGTCGTGCCGATGCGTTTTACCGCGGGAATCCAGAGCCACCACGATCCGGGCCGGCTGCAATTCGGCGAGAAGATTCTCCACCCTTGTTATAAAACCATAAACAGCGCCTGTAGGTTCGCCCTTCAGGGTGCGCATATTTTTATGGGAATAAAAGGAACTAAAAATTAAATACATTCCATCAATGACTAGAATATTCTCACCCATGGGGACTCCTGTTTTTGAATGCCCAGCTTGAGTTTAACTATCCGGCATTAAAATAGTCGATCACCAACTCATCCAGAGGCCGGTCGTCTATAATCTGAGTGTCTAGAGATAAAAGATGTAAATATTTTCCCTCTTTGAGCTCCTGGATAATCTGATCGTGCTGGGTTTTCATCATATTTTTGATAACATCCCGTTTGTCGCCTTTGTTCAGCATGTGACCGTATGAGATTCTCCTGGACAACAGAATCTCGCCGGAGTGATAAACGAGGGTTTCAATGGTGGGATTATTTATACCCTTATCTTCAGTTTGAATATGAAAAACCTCATTCCGGTATTTGGTATCAGTATTAAATCCAACAATCATAAACACATGATAATTTATCCGTCGAATAATGTCAAGAGGTCACGCGGGACATTTTTTTGAATGGGGGCTTGACTGAACGCCGAATTTCCACTATAAATAAAATATCACAATTCGGAATACTATGAAAAAAATAAAAATGAGAAAAATCAAGCACTATTTTCTACACCTCCTCAACCGAATTAGAAAATCCGAACAGGCTTTCATGGTGGTTATTCCGATAGGAATCGGACTTGTGGGCGGATTTGGCGCAGTCTTGTTACGAACCCTCATTCATTTTTTCGAGAATTATTTTTGGGGGCCCTGGGGAAATGATTTGGGTTGGTTACGGACGCTGTTGGTTCCCGCGGCCGGAGCGTTTCTGGTGGGATTGATCGTTCATTTTTTTTCCCAGGAAGCCAAGGGCCACGGAGTACCGGAGGTGATGGAAGCCATCGCTCTCAAGAACGGAGTGATCAGACCGAGAGTCGTATTCAGCAAAGCCATCGCGTCGGCCATCACCATCGCGTCAGGCGGATCTGTCGGCAGGGAAGGCCCAATCGTGCAAATCGGCTCGGCCATTGGTTCCACAATCGGCCAGGTGTTCAGGTTGTCCCGCAGAAGAATGCAGACATTGGTCAGTTGCGGGGCGGCCGCCGGTATCGCGGCGGCGTTCAACGCGCCCATCGCCGGCGCCATGTTCTCTGTTGAAATCCTGTTGGGAGATTTCGCCGTCAGCCAATTCACCCCTATCGTCATCTCCTCGGTATCGGCTACTGTCGTCTCCCGCCTGTTCTACGGCAATTACCCGGCATTCAATGTTCCCAAATACGAGTTGGTCCACCCGGTGGAATTGTTACCCTACGCTTTGCTGGGAGTACTCACCGGATTTGTCGCCATTTTATTCGTCAAGGTATTGAACTATTTTGAAGACAAATTCGATTCGGTAAAAAAACCCGATTATGTCAAAACGACCATCGGCGGGTTGCTGCTTGGGTTATGGGGCATATCCTTTCCCCAGGTTTTCGGAGTCGGATACAAAGCGATGGACATGGCGCTACTGGAAAGAATGGATACCTGGCTCTTGTTTGTGCTGATCTTCGCCAAAATTCTTGCCACTTCACTGACATTGGGCTCTGGTAGCTCCGGCGGCATATTCGCCCCCTCCCTGTTCATGGGCGCCATGACCGGGGGATTTTTCGGCAAGGTGTTACACACATTGTTCCCCGCGGTGACAGCCGGTCCCGGGGCGTACGCATTGGTGGCCATGAGTTCCCTTGTCGCCGCCTCCACCCATGCCCCCATCACCGCCATCCTCATCATCTTCGAAATGACCAGCGATTACAAAATCATACTCCCCCTCATGATCGCCACCACCATCAGTAGCTTGATGGCCACCAAATTGCAACGGGGATCGATCTACACGCTGAAGCTCCTGCGCCGCGGCGTCAATATCAGCCAGGGAAAAGAATTAAACGTCCTGCGTTCCATGAAAGTCAAGGATGTCATGCGCAACAGCGTGGAAATCATAACCCCCCAGACATCGTTCAAAGAAATCGTCGAGAGATTCATCAGCACAAACCATTCCTACCTGTACATAAAAGACGAATGCGGCCAATTGAGCGAAAAAATCTCCCACGCGGAAATCAGCGTGATCGCTCCGCAATATGAACTTGTCAAAGATCTGGTGGTGGCGCAGGATTTTTCGACTCCGAACAATCTGGTGGTAAAAGAGGATGACAACCTCGACTTTGTGATGCGGCAATTCGGGCGGGAAAACATCAGCGAGATTCCGGTAGTCAGCAAAAACAACCCGGATGAGGTTGTCGGCACTGTCTGGAGGATCGATGTCATCTCGGCCTACAATAAAGAAATTCTAAAAAAAGACTTGGTGGGAACCGTATCCAGCATGATGTCCAATTGCTCCCGTCAAACGGCGGTGGAGGTGACCGACGGGCTTTACATGATGGAAATAGAAGTTCCGCGGAATTTCATCGGCAAACAAATAAAGGATATCGACGTTCGCAACCAATATGGCGTCGAGATCGCCCTCATCCGCAAACGGGATCAAAAAAACAAACTCTGCACCCGGCACCCCGACGCCCGGTACATATTCAAGGAAGATGACAATCTGCTGATCATGGGCACCAAAAACAAAGTGGAATTTTTGAGCGGGTTCTGACGCTTAAGCGATCACTCCCGCTGCCACGATGGCGCCATCGTCGTAAAACACCCCCAGTTGCCCTGGAGTGACCGCCCGGACCTGAGTCGCGAAACGCGCGGTAATGGAATCCCCCGTCACCGAAATAATATCCACCTTACTATAATTAGAAACATAACGCACTTTCGCATCCAGAACTTCACCTTCAGCCACCGGACGCCAGAAAACGACCCGCTCTACCTTCACCGTATCCGAATCCAATAAATGGTTCTCTCCCAGCGTGATAGTATTACGCCGCACATCTTTGTCCAACACATAGAGTTTCGCCCCGGCGGCAAAAAATGTTCCCCGCCGCTGTCCGACGGTAAAATAAATGGCCCCGGGGTGAGTACCAATCTTTTTGCCCGAGGAATCGAGAATATCTCCCTCCCGGAACTTTTCCGGCATATGCTCTTCCAGGTACGCCACCAACGTCCGCCCTTGCAAGAAGCAGACATCCTGGCTTTCATCCTTGTTGACCAGCGGCAATTCCTTCACCATCTCCCGGACTTCGTCGATCCGGTACCTGGCGATTGGGAAGAGGACATGCTCGAGACTATTCGGATCGATCATCCCCAAAAAATAGATCTGGCTCTTCTTGCGGTCTTCCGGTTCCGTCAAGAACCATTTCCCTGCGATCGATATCCGGTCGGCATAGTGACCGGTGGCAAAATAATCGGCGCCCATTTCATCCAGCGCATGCCGCAGCAAAAGATTGAATTTTATTTCGTAATTGCACACGGCGCAGGGATTGGGCGTGCGACTGTTCGCGTATTCAGACAGAAAATGTTGCACCACTTTTTCCCGGAACCTATCCTGGAGATCTACCACCGTCAGAGGAAATCCCAACTCCCGGGCCAGTCGCTGCAATTCCGGGATTCGCACGCCGTCATCGCCGAAACCCAGCAACATGGTGAGCAATTGGACATCATAACCTTGTTTATGTAAATCGATCGCCGCTGCAGTGGAATCCTTTCCCCCACTAAACCCGACAACCGCCCGTTGTTTAATCATCCCCCATTATAACAAATTTTTCCCATTAGGGACAGGCGCGAGATTGTGTTCGAGCGAGCCGGAGCTCGCATCAAACCTTATTCTTCTTCGCCCAGGAGCGAGTTCGGGCATAATGCTTCAGCAAGTCTCGTACCTCCCTGGCGGTGGGGCGCTCTTCGGGATCTTCATCCATCAGTTGGAGAATTAAGTCGTTGATTTCCAAAGGTAGATCCAGCGCCACATCGATCGGTTGGATTGGATCGTGATTAAAAATCTCTTTTAGCATTTCCATCGTCGATTCGCCTTCGAACGGCTTCCGGTGGGTCACCAACTCATAAAATATCACGCCGAGCGAGTAGAGGTCGCCCTCGATAGTAACCCGGCTGTGGAAGATATATTCGGGCGGCATGTACGCGACAGTCCCGAACAAATGCCCCGTCTCCGTCAATTTTGTAAAATTCTGCGCCCTGGCGAGACCAAAATCGAGAATCTTTACAAAATTGGGATCCCCGTCTCTATCCACCAACATGATATTGCTGGGCGTCAGATCCCGGTGTATGATATCTTTTTTATGGAGTCGAGACAGCACATCCGCCACTTGAATCAAGATATGGATGGAATCCGGCAAGTCGAGTTCAGTGAGTCGTTCCCCCAGACTCTTACCCGAAAGGAACTCCATCACGATGTACATGTTGTCGTTGTCTTCTCCCCGTTCGTAAATCTTGACGATATGGGGATGATCGATTTGGTCCGCCAAAAGCGCCTCGTTCTTGAAGCGGCGTTTTTGCCGTTCGTCCAATTGATATTCCTCTTTCAGCACTTTGAGAGCATACACCCGGTTCTTTTCCATCAGCTTATGAACCTTGTACACAATGCCGATACCTCCGGTACCCACCTGTCCGATAATCCGGTAATTACCAATATAATGCTTCTTTTTCCAGAAAGTGATCAAGGTCAAGTACTTTCTGGCAAAATGAATGATAACATAGGAAATAAACGCGAATAGAACAAAACTGGCGACGACAAACCATTTGGTTTTCCAGAAAGGCGGCATGATTTCGATATCCAATGCCACGCCCTCGGTGTTCCAGATGCGATCGTTGTTGGAGCCCTTTACCTTGAATGTATATTTCCCCGGATCCAGGTTGGTGTAACTGACATACCTGCGGTTTCCGGTAAAGATCCACTGTTTGTCGAATCCCTCCATGATATAGGCGTACAAATTGCTCTGGGGAGCGGTGAAATCGAGTGCCGCGAACTCAAAAGAGAAAAAATTCTGGTCAAAGTTGAGCCGGATCTTCTTCATCAGGTGAATCGGCCTGGGTAATTTCACCTCCCGCTCGAAGATCTTGAAGGAGGTAATCACCACAGGCGGAATATATGTGTTGTCCCGGATACTGGTGGGATTGAACGCGTTAAAACCATTCAAGCCGCCGAAATACATTTTCCCGCTACCCCCAAGATGAGCCACGCCGCTTTTGAAGGAATTGCCTTGCAGACCATCTAATATCGTATACTTCCTGAATGAATTATCAGTGGGATTGAAGCGAATGATGCCCACATTCGAGGAAATCCAGAGATTTCCGTTAACGTCCTGCAAAATCCCTTCGATCGTGTTGCTGGGAAAACCGCGGTTCCCGGCGAATACCTCGATCTCGGCCCTATCGCGGTTGAAACGGTTCAGTCCCCCGCCGGCGGTGCCAACCCACAAATCGCCGTTTCCACTCTCCCAGATGGACAGGATATTATTATTGCTGATCGATTGGGAACCCCCATCACCATTTTGATAACGGATAAATTTCCCCAGACGGACATTCAACATATTCAAGCCGCCGGCCTGGGTGCCCACCCAAAGTATCCCCTCCTCCACCCGTGAAGGACACAATACGGTGATCGAGTTGTTGCTCACCGAATGCGCATTCCGGGGATCATGGAGAAACCGTCGAAAACGTCCGCTTTCCGGCAAAAGACAATTAAGACCGTTGCCGGCTGTACCCACCCAGATATTACCGTAATTGTCCTGGCAGATGGAGGACACCTCATCCGAGCTCAAACTCCCGGCGTCAGCAGGATCATGACGGTAACGGACGCGTTTGCCTGTGGCGGGATCCATTCGTTCCACTCCGCTTTCGAAAGAACCGATCCAGAGATAACCCTCGCGATCCTCAAACAAACTGGAGATCGCATCGCTGCCAATACTGTTTTTTGTGGTTTTCCCGGCGCGAAAGCGTGTAAATTCACTGGTTTCGGGATTCAAACGATTGATTCCGGCATCGATAGTGCCGGCCCAGATGCTACCATCTCTGGTTTCACACAAAGCGCTCACGTCGTTGCTACTGAGACTGGTCTCGCTATTGGGATCGTGTTTGAAATGGGAAAACGTCTCCCGTTGTTTTGTGCAATAAGAGATTCCCTGTCCGTCGGTCCCCAACCAGACACCGCCGGCCCTGTCTTCGTAAATACACAGGATTTTGTTGTGACTGATACCGAATTGGTCCAGGGGATTGTAAAGGTGACGGGTAGGCGCGTCGAGTCCCGATTGCCCCGGCGGCAATATGGATATCCCTCCGCCGATAGTTCCCACCCATAACGTACCGGCCCAATCTTGATGCAAACATTTAATCTGATGATGAACCGCGGTTTTTTGGATATTGGGGAATGTGGGAACCTGCTTAAAAGTCTCTGCCGTGAAATCGAAACGGTTCAGTTCGCCCGTTTTGGTACCGATCCAGAGAGAGTTGGCGCCTTCCTGGATAATGCATGTCACATGATCGGAACTCAAAGAGGCTGGATTGTCCGGTTGATTCCGGTACAGCGATATGCCGCCCGAAGCGGGCTCGATTTTTATTAAGCCGCCTCCCCCCGTACCCACCCATATCGTCCCCTTCAGTGTAGGTGATTCGAAAATACAATTAATTCTGCTTTGAACCGGCTTGCGGGTAGCTGGACGGATAAATTTGAACAAATTGAACGACACGCTTTCAAAAGAGGGGAAAAACCTGTCTCCATAACTGGTTGCGCTATCGAGCGACATACGGTAGAGACCATCTTCGGTACCGATCCATAGGTTGCCGCCGCTATCGATCCTCAGCGCATAAACAGCGTTGCTACCGATAGTCCTGTTGTCTGTGGGGTCGTGTTTGAAATGCTGAAACGACCCGTCTTCCAGATTGAAGCGATTCAATCCGCTACAATTGGTTCCAATCCAGAGGTTGCCGAATTTGTCCTCGATAATAGAACGGATATTATTTCCGGAAATGGACGCGGGCCCTGTGGGATCGGTTCTGAATACCTTGATGTTGTAGCCGTCGTAGCGGCACAAACCGTCGCACGTCCCAAACCACATAAATCCGCGGGAATCCTGATACACCACATTCACCACGGAATGCGGCAGGTTGTCCTGCACAGAGATATGGCGAAAATGAATCCCCTGGA
>JAHELQ010000631.1 GCA_024644125.1 Candidatus Aminicenantota bacterium
GGATGGCTTGAAGGTGACCGGGGAGTGATGATATGCGACAAATACGATATTTGGCGATTCCAGACGGATTCCGGGAAATTTAAATGTTTGACAGGAAGTGTAGGGCGTAAAAACAAGACGGCTTTCAGAGTGATCGCTACCGATCCCCAGCAGAAATTTTTTTCATCCAGGGAGGACTTGCTCCTCCGGGCACATTCCCATCTGAAAAAAACCACGCATTTTTATAGACTGAATCCTGTCGATGAGAAGTTAGTACCGTTAGTCTCCGGGGAGAAAAAATACAGTTTCATTAAAAAAGCCGAGGCGGCGGATATCTATCTCTTCACTCGAGAGAGTTTCGCTGAATTTCCCGATATCTGGCTAACCGATTGGAGTTTTGGCTCGACGAGAAAATTGACGGATGCGAATCCACAGATGAAGAATTATCTCTGGGGAAGCGCAGAGTTGGTCGAGTGGAATAGCGCGGACGGTGAACCGCTGCAAGGGGTGCTCATGAAGCCGGAAAACTTTGACTCCAATAAGCGTTATCCCGTCCTGGTATATTACTATCGGTTATTTTCCCATCGGCTACATGAGTACAATCGCCCGGCGATTAATCATCGTCCCTGCTTTCCTTTTTATACCGGCCACGATTATGTGGTATTTTTGCCCGACATTCGCTTCAAAGTAGGCACTCCGGGGTTCTCTGCAACCAAGTGCCTGGTGCCCGGCGTCCAGAAGCTCATCGATTTGGGTGTTGCCGATCCAGAATGCATCGCTCTTCATGGGCACTCCTGGAGCGGTTACCAGACGGCCTTTGTCATCACCCAAACAAATATGTTTGCGGCTGCTATAGCCGGTGCGCCGGTTTCAAATATGACCAGCGCTTATGGTGGTATCCGCTGGGGAACCGGTTTGGCGCGACAGTTTCAATACGAGGTCAACCAGAGCCGGATAGGCGGCAGTTTATGGCAATACCCTGAGCGGTATATCGAAAATTCTCCGATCTTTTTTGCCGATCGAATCAATACTCCTCTTTTGATCATGCATGGCGATGCCGATGACGCGGTGCCCTGGTACCAGAGTATCGAAATGTATTTGGCAATGCGGCGTTTGGGGAAAGACTGTATTTTTTTGCAATACAACGAAGAGCCTCACCATTTAAAAAAATATCCCAACAAGCTCGATTACGCTATTAAGATGAAAGAATACCTCGATCATTACTTAAAAGGGACTCCTGCTCCCGGATGGATTAAAATAGGAGTCAATTACAAGAAGAATTAGTAGAAGTGGTAAGAAAAGGGACTCTTGCCCCCGGTGCCCATTCCGGGGGCGAGCCCTAAAAAAAGGAAGCCTTTAATGAAAATTTTCAGTCATTCCCTCTGAGGGGAACCTGTTGCTATAATATAGCAATTTGATTGCCAACCTGCATGGATTTATCGAAACACCAATTGGTAAAGGTTTCGCATGTTTTTACACACGTGGGTAGAATAGTTGAACAAAATTGTGTAAAAATTGTTTACACTGCATTCTTCGTAATTTATACTAAAACGATGTAATATCGGCGTTTAGAGGAACATTGCATAGAAGTGTAAAATATTTTTACAGTTTGTTGGTTTTTTTTAAAGTTGCTCTGGATAACCTTTTTGCGAGATTCGATGTGTAAACGATCTTTACACTTTGAAAATTATCAGGCTTTCTTTTGCAAATTTTCAATTAAACTTAATTATCATTTAACTTATATATCATTTCTTTTGCCCTGGATGCGTATGGGCTGAACATGCCGGCCAGGTTTTTGAATTGAAGGAGGGCTTCCTCCACTCTGTTTATCCGCACCAGCGCGATTCCTTTGTAGTAAATGGCTTCATCGAAATAAGACGGATTCATGGCTTCGATGATTCGATCGAATTTTTTTATCGCATTACGGTTATCCTTGAGCAAGAGGAAATTCATGGCGGTGAAAAATTGTATCTGAGGATTGTTCTGATCTTTGATTTTTGCAAGGTAATGGAGGGAATCGGCGTAGTCCTGTTTATTATAGGCTGCCATCGCTTTCGAGAAAAGGTTCTCTACGGGAACGCCGCGAACTTCGCTTAGAAGATAGGGCGGCGGGGAGAAGCTGGAGATTTTTTCGAGCATAATGGTATGTTGGCGAGATTGAAAGATAAATATGAATAATGTGGCAAATAGGAGCAGAGAGCCGAAGGCTAAAATCAGGCTGCGAAACGCGCGGCGATTTTTGGCAGGTTCGATGTAAATGGGGACATTCTTCGTTATCAACCGCTCCCGCATTTTCAATTCCAGGAAACACTCGTCGCATGTAAAATAATGGGCTTCAAATTCCTCTAAGAAAGTATTCTCAAGTCTGCCGGCCAGGTAATTGTCTATGAGTGTCTTGAATTCTTTATGTTTCATCGAGTAGCTAACCTCAGCAATTAAATATCTTTAGATTCTTTTGAATCTCATTTTTTATTTTTTTTAATGCCCGCTCTTTTCGTACGCTGATGTAATGGCGTGATTTCCCTATTTTGTCAGCCACTTCGCCGATAGAATTTTCCTTGATGAAAAATTCTCTTAAAATAATCCGGTCAATTTCAGGAAGCCTGTACATGGCCGATTGTATCAATTCAGTCAGGTTTTCGTTTTCCAATCTTTCCGTTTCTCGAAATTCATAGCTGGTGTCAAACTCTTCGCCAGCCCTTTGTTGAATATTCGACGCCCGCTTCTGTTTATAGAAAAAATTGAAAACGACTCGTTTGGCAATGCCGAATAAAAAGGGCGCGATATAGTCGTCGCTGATGATCTTGTCCTTCCCGACATTTTCGAAAAATGACGCGAAGACTTCTTGCACCAAATCCCCGTAACTGTCTTCACCTTTGATGCGCATTCTGAAATAGAGGAACAATCTGGAATTGTATTTTTCAATTAATTCTTTTTGGGCGAGCGGATCTTCACGAATCAATCTATTTAAAATTTTTTTGTCATTTCCCATTGGGACGGATCGTTTTCTCCAGGATATTGTTGTTGTAATTGAGCTCGGCAATGATGCGCAACGGATTGCAAAT
>JAHELQ010000632.1 GCA_024644125.1 Candidatus Aminicenantota bacterium
GGAGAAGCTGATCAACGGCGGATGGGGATTGGTGCGTAGTACAGACGGCGTTGTGTTTCTCAGTCATGTGTTGCCCGGAGAGACAGTGGTTTATAGTGTCAGGGACCGGGCCAGGGGTATCTTGTGGGGACAGGTGCACGATATCGTCTCCCCTTCGCCGGAGCGAATCGAGGCTCCCTGTCCGTACTTCGGAGTGTGCGGGGGGTGTGTGTTCCAGCATATCCCGTACCCGTCGCAATTGGAGTTCAAGAAGGGGATTCTTCTGGGAGACCTCCAGCGGATCGGTAAGTTGGAGGCGAGGGACATTCCGGTGGTGGGTTCGCCTCCCTATGGATACCGGATGCGGGCAAAATTGAAGAGTGATCCCCAGACCCGCGGCTTTTTGGGTTTTGTCAAAAAGGGAACCCATCACATCATGCCCATCGAGCGGTGCCTCTTGTTGCCGGATCCGTTGAACGGGTTTTTGGACCGCTGGAACAGCCAGGATTCCCCGCCGGTGTTTTTCCAGATGGATGCGTTGTGGAATCACAGTGACGGGCGTTTGACGGCGAATGTAACTCCACCGCCGCCTGAGGTTGATCTGGACTTCTTGCGGAAGTTTCCGGATGTGGAGTTTACCTGGAAAGGGGAGGAAGAGCGGGGGATTTCCCGGATATCCGCGGGGGATTTTGAGTACTTTGTCTCTCCAGCCGCATTTTTCCAGGTGAACCAGTTTCAATGGCAACCGATGCTGGAGATTGTGGAGAGTTTTTGCCACGCGTGCGATAGAGCCATCGATCTGTACTCGGGCGTCGGCTTTTTTTTGCCGTTGTTGGAGCGGTACGCCGGCGAGGTGATCGGTGTCGAGAGTTCGTTATTGTCTGCGAAACTGGCTTTCCAGTCGTTTCCACGGGTGAGGATTTACAACGCGCCTGTGGAGAAGTTTCATTTTCCCCGGGCCGGTCTCTTGTTACTGGATCCTCCGCGGGCGGGCCTGTCGAAGTACGCGATGACAAAGATCCTGGAGCGGAAGTACCCCCGTATCGTGTATATATCCTGTTCTTCCGCCGCTTTCAGCCGTGATCTACATATACTTCTCCAGAACGGGTACAATCTCGATGATTTGCGGATGCTGGACCTCTTTCCGCAAACGCCTCATATAGAAGTGGTTTCGCTCTTCACCCTGAAATAAGTATGCGGCTCTGCGTTCTTCTTTGACAATCGTGAGGGCAAGTGATACAATCCCATATTCAAATATATAACAATATATATTGAGTACCGGATTTGTTGAGGAGAACGGAATGATAAAACGAACGGTATTGGAGTCGGGGCTCACGATTATTAGCGAGTACCGGCCCTCTTTGTCCACATTCGCGCTCAGTTACACACTGAAGAGCGGGTCCCGCGCCGAGAGTACGGTAGATAACGGGATTCACCACTTGATGGAGCACATGTTGTTCAAAGGGAGCCTCCATTACGATTTGAAAGAGATCGCCGAGATTTCGGACCGTTTGGGGGGAACGCTCAACGCGTTCACCGGCAAAGAGGTTACCCAGTATTATATGACCGCCATTGACGAGAAACTCGAAGAGTCGTTCGATTTGATGACCGATATCGTGATGGAATCGACCCTGCCCGTCGATGAATTGGAGAAGGAAAAGAATGTCGTGATCCAGGAGATCAAGGAGACGGAAGACACTCCCGATTCGTATGCTTTTGATCTTTTTTACGAACAGGTCTTCGACGGCAACGGTATGGGATTGCCCATAGCTGGCCGGGAAGAACGGATAGCGGCAATGGACCGGCGGATGGCCCATGATTTTTACAAACGGGTTTACTCTCCCCATAACTTGATTCTGGCGGCCACTGGTAAAGTGGATCACGATCGACTGGTGGAGTTGGCCAATACATATTTTTCCCGTTTCCCCGCAAAACCGGCGGTGGATTTTTCTTTTCCCAACGCTGGATTCACCTTCAACACGCAAGTGAAGCACAATGCATCGCTCAATCAGGTTTACGCCTTGATCGGTTTTCAGGCTCCCTCTTTTGGAGCGGAGGATAAATTTAAATTCAAGGTGATGAACAATATTCTCGGCTCCGGAATGAGTTCCCGGCTGTTTCAATCGATCCGCGAAGACAAGGGGCTCGCTTACACGGTAAGTTCCTTTCCCGATTTTTATCTGGAGGGGGGGCTCTGCATCATCTATTCCATCATGGAGCCCGGCAATGTGGGCCGGTTTTTGGAGGCGGTGCAGGAGGAGATCGACCTCTTGAGGAAAAACGGAGTGGACGAACGGGAACTGGAATGGGCCCGGGACTATGCCAAAGGTTCATTGGTGTTGCAGTTGGAGAGCAATTCCAATATGATGCGTTTTCATGTGAACCAGGAGCTGTATCTTCCCGGAGAGAGATCTGTCCGTTCCATTCTAGATGAGGTGGGTCGCACCACCACGAGCGATGTGAACGATATTATCCGCGACTATCTCGATATCGAGAATTCCGCGGTTTTATTGTATGGAAATATCCCGCCCCAGGACTACGCCGGTTTTCGTTTCAAATGACGGCGGTTCCCGGTTGCAACGCCCCGGAGCCACTGCCCGTGGAATGTTTTTTGCCGGTTGTTTAATGAATTTTTGGATTGTGTTATACTAGTGAATTACATTATGAAAAAACAAATGAAGGTCGTATTCACCGGCGGCGGTACCGGGGGACATGTTTACCCCAATATCGCCATTTATGAGGCGATACGGGAAAATTGCCCGGATTCGGAATTTTTGTATTTGGGTACTAAAAACGGGGCTGAATACCGGATCGTCAAAAACATTCCCCAGCCTATCGATTTCGTGGAAATTCAATCCAGAGGAATTCCGCAGAAGGTCAAGAGTTTCGGGACCTTGCTGTCGATAATCTATATTTTTCTTGGGACAGTCAAGAGTTTTTTCGTTCTCAGGAAATTCAAACCGGATATCATTGTGGGCAGCGGCGGATATGTGGCGGCTCCGGTATTGTTCGCGGCGTCGCTTCTGAAGTTGAATGTCTTCATTCACGAGCAGAATGC
>JAHELQ010000633.1 GCA_024644125.1 Candidatus Aminicenantota bacterium
CATGTTTCTACGTAAGCGATTAATTAACCCCATCTTCCCAAGAATTTTATTCTATGTCATAATATGAGGGGAGTCCCCTTCCTTGGGGTTTAAGCGAATCATTAGCAATCCTTCTCCCCTAATGACTCCAGTTTTTTCTAAGACTTTTTATCAAGTTTCATCCAGTATTCTTTTTTGGACTCAGCTAATATCTCAGCACTTACATTTATTGGCAATAGCTTTTTATGATCTTCCTCTGTAACAGCATTAGGTAATCGGTCAAATAGATAGAGAAAGTACGAATAAGGTTCTAAACCATTTACTTTGGCCGTTTCGATAAAACTGTAAAAAATGGCACTGGCATGAGCACCTTCTGGCTGATCTGCAAATAACCAGTTCTTGCGGCCCACCACAAAGGGTCGAATTGCATTTTCTGTTAAATTGTTGTCTATCCGAACAATTCCGCTTTTAAGGTAATTTACCAACCGTGGCCATTGGCGAAGTGTATAATGGAATGCCTCTCCCAATAGACTACTGGGAGGAATTAGGTCCTTATTCTCTTTCAGCCAATCGTGGAATTCCAGCAATATCGGCTTCGATTCATCCTGACGCAGTTGATACAACTCTTCGGATGATAAATTACTCGTCCTTGCTTTCCTTTCAATCATGTACAATTTATTAATCGTTTGGAGGGCATGACCGCATTTTCCTATACCTTTATTTGCACCGCTGCTCTTATTGTACAAACGCGCAACTTCAACGAATTTACGACGCACATGGCCCCAACACCCAACATGGGTGACTCCGTCCATCCCATCAAGAAAATCGTAAGCGGCATAACCATCGGTCTGAATGTAACCACGATAGTCGCCTATCAGCCGGGACGCGACCTCTCCACTGCGACTGGGTGAATAGTGAAAAATCACTACCCCTTTCGTTTCAGACATCCCCGACCCTGTCGGGGAGGACACACTTCCAAGGACTACCCACATGTAAGACTTACTACTGGCAAGACGACCCGGCTCATTCAATACTTGAATCGGCGTCTCATCCATACTAAGCGCGGGACCGCTTCGCTGCGCGTGACCAAGCAGTTCAAACATTACTTCTAATTTCTCGGCAATCTTAACGGCCCAATTACACATCGTCCCACGGCCTAGCTCTATTCCATTACGCAAAAACTGTTTTTCCTGACGGTAAAAGGGTAAGGAATCAGCAAATTTCGATACAAATACATGCGCCAGTAAACTCGGAGTGGCAATACTTTTGGGTAGAATTTGTACCGGTGAGGCCGCTAATTTCACCGTACTCTCCAGGCTATCAAGACCTTCGCAATTCTTGCACGCATATTTAGGGCGAACGTGACGCATTACCCAGAATTGCGGGGGCTGCATTTCAAGCTTTTCGCTGGTCTCCTCACCAATACGACTCATTTGACAACCGCATGGGCACATCTTCTCCGCTTCGGACAAATCATGAAGCACTTCCACACGGGGGAGGACCGAAGGTAACGGTTTACGACCGGTTTTGCGTTTATGCTCAGCAACGGTTATCATTCCATCCGAACCATTCACTACACACTCTTCTTCACTCTTACCGGGGAGGGCTGTCTCATCTATTTCAAAAAGGGACTTCTGATTCGAACCATCTTCTAAAACATATTTCTCCGATTTGCGACCATAGAGGAGTTGTAACAATTTAGTGATCTTTTCCCGAAGGATTTGATTTTCAAGCTTATAATTCTTTTCAAACGATTCGAATCGCTCCTGCTCTTTTTGCAGAGAGATCACCAGAGACTTTAGCTCATTAATGTTATCTGGAATTGGATTGTTTTTTGCTATCGCCACTTCTTGCTGGATCATAATATATTATACCACATTCCACCAATTTTGTTAATTAAAAACACAAACAAAAAAAAATAATTTTACAAAATTATTTTGACCCAACACCGCTTTATCACTTATTGCTTATAGCAATTAGTTAACTCACCTCCAACGCCTAAAGAAATGAGAAAAGTGAACAATACAATTACGAAATACAAAACTTCAATCTCCTCTTCACTCTCAATAAAGGAACTGGTACTCATGATCACAATGATGGGCCTGCGATTGACGGATGTCTAACCCTTCCAACAACCAACTCAACTCACGACTGCTCAGCGCCTCCAATTCTTTCTCACCTTCCGGCCACCGAAATCTTTCCTGCTCCAATCTCTTGTGCCACAAACAAAAACCGTTCCTATCCCAGTATAAAATCTTTAATATGCTCCGACGACGATTGCAGAATGCAAAAAAATGACCACTAAAGATATCTTGCTCAAGATGCTTCGATACTAATATCGAAAGGCTGTCTATGGATTTTCTCATATCTGTCGTCCCAAGACCCAGATATACTTTGATACCTGGCGGCGTAAACCACATCATTGTACCCCTCTACCAACCGCCTCGCTTCCTCCGGCTGCCCCTACATCCCGGCCAGTCTCTGACCGACACTCGCGTAATGTCCGGATCAATTGCGATAAACTCGATGGCGAAAATTGAACCCCTACTTCGATACAAAATTCTCCGCACCAAAAACGAATGCCACTGGGACTTAAGGCTGTGAATGCAGAACCGCTATGACCCCCACTGAAGGAATCAAACGAAGGGGATTTCATATTTAAACCGAAATCTCGTTTCACTTCCACTAGTTTTATCGACGAACGGCTCGGATAATAATCGTTAAATTTTTCTTTCCATCTACAAAATCTGTTATAAGAAAGGTTATGACGACGGCAATAATCGGCCTGGGTCAAACCGCTCTCACTCCAATTCGTTAGATGCTGTTCCCAATAATCTAATCCTTCTACACCACCAGCGGGGGGCGATATACTCACGGGAAGGTTCTCACCACCTTTTGACTCTGTCGCTTTTGTACTCATAGCAAACCTCCTTTAGAAAACAAAGAGGGAGTATGACATAAAATAAAATTCTTGGGAAGATGGGGTTAATTAATCGCTTACTGTCTTCCTGCGTTCCTGGAAGGTCTTCATACGCATTGGGAAGGTCTTCATACGAC
>JAHELQ010000634.1 GCA_024644125.1 Candidatus Aminicenantota bacterium
ATTTCCGCCATTGGTAATCCAGCGGTACAAACCCCAAAAATCCTCCATAACCCTCAAAAGACTCGAACGATCACAAAGGGCCTGGTGGCAATTCAGTAAAAACGTCGTTTTTTCCTCCCCTTGCAGAAAGACCTTCAGGGTGGCAGTGGGACCCTCCAAAAGATTCAAATCATTCGAGCGAATCATCTGGTCCCGGATCAATCGCCGGAAATCGCCATTCTCACCAACCGCATCGATCACTTCGAGGGGCGCCGGATACTGCTTCAACACCACCTGAACAGTCCGGTTGCGGGCTTTGCGGAAAACCGTCCGCAACAGGTTCGTTTGTCCAACAGTCAACGCCCACGCCTCTTTCACTTTCCCGACATCCAGCTTACCGTCCACACTGCACACGACATTGACCGCCGGATGATTGCCGGCATTATATCTGTTTTCCTCCAATTTCGTCAGTATCCCTTTTTGAATCAAGGATAAATCCCAGACAAATTCAACATTGTCCTTCGACAAATACTCTTTGTTATTCATTGGTCTCAGCTCCTATTCCGAAGATTATTCGACGTATATTTTTAAAATTTACCTCGACAAGATCAAAACAAGTTATCGTATTCCCCATAATGAAATGCCGGCAATTGCGATAACCGGACATCCGGGGATTCGAGGCATTGGTGTAAAATGGCTATAAAATGATCAAAATAAGATTTGACCAGATCCACTGAAAAACGCTGATGGTTATACCGCGCCAACAGAATAATCCGATTCTCCATCTCCCACATTTCAATTAAAAAATCATGCGGCATCTGGTAGGGAAAATCGAAAAAGCCATCCTGTCCGGAGCAGCCAGAATCCATAAGCTCGAATAACGGAGAGAAGCGTGTTTCGATCCGGTCGAAATGAACCGACCCCTCCAGCGATTCCTGCCCAACAAAAACTATAGAATAAAAATCATCATGCAAATCCAGCACCTTGCGTTTTTTATGGGCGATACGTTCCAGGGGGAAATCCTGATACCTGTATGTTTCCAACAAAACCTTCTTTGTCATGCCGAAAATTTCCGCACATTGGGGATTCCCCCCAAGATCCAGACGCACAGGCAAGGAGTTCAGCATGATCCCCGGAATCCCTTCCAGGTCCGGATGAGTTCTGCCGGAAAAAACGGTTCCCAGGGTGATGACCGTTTTTGCGGAAATCGACGATACCCAGCAATTCATGACCGCCATCATGATAGCGAAGGGAGTCGCCTTTTGATCCAACGCCATTTCGTAAATCTTCCGGGACAATGTATCCCCTACATCCAGCTTATATATCTTCGCAGGCTCCGTTTCCTGAATACCATAATCTTCCACCCCGGGTAGTCTCGGCGATTGTATATCGCTCTGGAGATACAATTCCCAATAATCCCGCTGCCCATCCAACTCGCCATTGGCCAGACGTTTGTTGTGCCATTCGGCGTAATCCACATATTGAAGCGGACCGGGGGATATAGACAATGGATGTCCGGTTGCGGCGATATTGTTGTATTGACGGGCCATCTCCCGGAGAGTCAACGAGAAACTCCAACCGTCGAAGCTGGCGTGCGGAGCGTTCAGAAACAGAATATGAGTCTCGTCATCGATCCTGAATACATCGGCCCGGCACAGCGGCCCTTCATCCAACTTAAACGGCCGCCGATACTCCGACAACAACCCCCCTGACAGCGCGACCCGCAATTCGCCATCGTCAGTACTGCTCAAATCATGCACATGAAAGTGGAACTCCAGATCATCATGAACCACCTGAACCGGCCGGTTGTCTATTTCAGCGTAAGTGGTGCGGAAAATCCCATGAAGATGGGTCACTTCAAGGAAAGCGCGCCGCAAAATATCGACATCCAGTGCGCCTTTCAACACCGGTAACCGGTCTGTGATTTCAACACCGGAAACCTCTTTTCCCGGACGCCGCTGGGCCCAATACCAGTAGGGGGTCTGAATCGGAGACAAATTGTAATAGGGCCTGGGAGCCGCAGGCGCAATGGTTGCCGGCGGCGTTTTTTCCGCGGCGCGGGATTGGATATACCGCGCCATCTCCCCGATGGTGGGATGCTCGAACAACGCCGTGAATGGCACCTGCGATTTCATACGTTGGTTGACGCCGGACATGACATGAATCGTCTCAAACGATCGCCCTCCCAGGTCGAAGAAGTTATCGTCGCAACCAAATTCAGAGAAACGCAAGACCTGCTTCCATATCTCGAATAACATCTCTTCCACTTCATTTTCAGGAGCCCTTCCGGAGCGGTGTTCGCCAGCCGCGGCCGCCTTCTTTTCGCCGGGAAAACTCCCGCGTTGCCCCCGGTTCACCGGAGAATCCGGAGAGCGCAGAATATCCGCTAAAACGCGCGTGAAAATACCGCTCCAGCCAACGATGGTCTCCTGCTTAAAAAGGCTGGTATTGTAGATCACATTCACATCGAGAATACCTCGCCGTTCAATGATTTCCATCGTGAGATCGAATAAAGAGACATGCGAATCGAAACTGAACGGCGTGCAAAGGGTATTTTCAAATTCCAGTACGCGGTCGTTCCCGTTTTCGTAGATGAACATGACATCGAACAACGGATTCCGGCCCCGCTCGGCCCTGCATCCTGGATTTTCTACCAGGGCTTCGTATGGGTAATCTTTATGCAAATACGCTTCCAGCCACTCGCTCTTAATCCGTTTTATACACTCGCTATACGTCGCGACCTCCGCAAAACCGGTTTTTAACACCACTGTATTGGAACAAAATCCCACCAATCCGGCAAATTTATCGTCATCCCTGACGGAGACAGGAATACCGACCTGAATCATCTCCTGTCCGGTCAGTTCGTCGATAAGCAAATAAAACGCGGTGAGCAACAAGACAAATAACGTGACATCCTGTCGCGAAGCCATTTTTTTCAATTGATCGAGTTCGCTCTCCGCCACATTGAACCGGTGAACTAGGCCGTTGAATTCCTGCTTTTGAGGCCTGGGGAAATCGAGGGGCAATGCCAACGGCTCCGCCGGAGAAGCGAAACG